>CANROL010000016.1 GCA_947632255.1 uncultured Bacilli bacterium | reverse complement strand
GAAGATAAAAAAGAAGCTTCTGAACCTAAAACTATGGATGAATTAATTAAAGAAGAACCTAAAGATGTTAAAAAATCTGATATGGATGATATTATCTTAAAAGAAGATCGTATTTTACAAGAAGCTAAAGCCGAAACAACTAGTGAAGATGAAGAAGAAAGTGATTTTAGTAAATTAACTTTAACTGAACTTAAAAATTTAGCTAAAGCTCAAAACATCAAAGGTTATTCTAGCATGAAAAAAGATGAATTAATTAATATTTTAAATAAATAAGGAGGATAAAAATGGAAATTACTGCAAGTATGGTAAAAGAACTTCGGGAACGTACTGGTGCTGGTATGATGGATTGCAAAAAAGCCATGCAAGAAACTAATGGTGATATGGAAAAAGCCATCGACTGGTTAAGAGAAAAAGGTATTGCTAAAAGTGCTAAAAAAGAATCTCGTATCGCAGCCGAAGGTTTAGCTAATATTTATATAAATGATCATAAAGCTGTTATTTTAGAAGTTAACAGTGAAACTGATTTCGTTAGTAAAAATTCTGAATTTACTGATATGATAGATACTATTGGTAAGACAATTTTAAATAGTAATGTTAAAACTTTAGAAGAAGCTATGGAACTAAGTACTTCTGAAGGTACTATTAAAGATTTAATTATTGCTAAAACTGCCAAAATTGGTGAAAAATTATCTTTACGTCGTATTGAAGTTGTTGAAAAAAATGCTGATGAAGTATTTGGAGCTTATCTTCATATGGGCGGTAAAATTGCGGTTTTAAGTCTACTTAAAGGTGCTAGTGAAGAAGTTGCTAAAGATGTTTCAATGCAAGCGGCCGCTATGCGTCCTCAATATGTTTTTATAGAAGATGTTCCAGAAGATGTTGTTGAAAAAGAACGTAGTGTTCAAAAGGAACTTGCTATGTCTGAAGGTAAACCTGCTGATATCGCTGAAAAAATGGTCGATGGTCGCATTAAAAAATACTTTAAAGAAATCTGTCTAGCGGAACAAGCCTTCATTAAAGATAATGATATTTCTGTTAGTGAATATGTTAAAAAGAATAATGGGGAAATCAAAAAAGTTATTCGTTATGAAGTAGGCGAAGGTATGGAAAAAAGAAATGAAAACTTTGCTGAAGAAGTAATGAACCAAGTAAAAGGAACTAATTAGTCCTTTTTCTTTTATCTAGAACATAGGAGGGTAGTACATGAAAGAAGAACAAAGAAAATTATATATATCTAAAATTGAAAAAGAATATACTACTTTAATAGAATTAAAAAATAAATTACAAGAATTAGAAGAAAATCCTCTTATTCAAGAATATTTAAAATTAGAAGCATCTTTAAAAGAACAACTAACTAATTTACATAATGAAGAACAACTTGCTATAAAAGAAACCTTTAAAGAAATAAAATGTCATCATGATATTTATGTCTTTATAGAATATGGTAATTTAAATTTACAAAAATTTATTCCAAGTGACTTTTTACATGGTTTATATACCCATTATAAATGTTTGGAATGTGGCCAAGATTTTTATATTCGTAAACATGATATATCTAATTTTATCAAAGAAAATTATGTTTTAGATAATCTAGATAAAGAAAATCCTCTAACTTATTTTAATAAATTACAAATTAAGTATTATGAATATTTAGCGAGTAATTATTCTACTGCTAAAGCCTATAAATGTTTAAATAGACATTAATTTAACATTTATAAGCTTTTTTTCATGGTAAATACTACTAAAAGTGATATAATAAAAATATGGTGAAGTATTATGTCTAAAAATTTAAAAAGAATTATTCAAGGTTTATTATTTGTTTTAATTATTATTGCTTTTATCTTTATTGGTACTAGAGATTATAGTAAAGATATTAAAGTTGATAATGATCGTTTTGATGAAGAATATCCTAATGTAAATAAAGATAATGTTTTTGTTTATAATAGTGCCAGTGAAATTTATACTTTTCTAAAAAATGGTACAGGTCTTATTTTTATGGGTTATCCTAATAATAAATGGACAGGTTATTATGCTAGTATTTTAAATGATGTTGCAAAAGAATTAGGAATATCTAAAATTAATTATTATGATTTTTATGAAGATCGTCAAAATAAAAATGCTACTTATGAAAGTATTGTTTTAAAACTAAAAGATTATCTAACTACTTTAGATGATGAAACCCAAAATATCTATGCTCCTACATTTATAATTATTAAAAATGGGGCTATAATCTATTTTGATGCTGAAACTTCTATTACAACAGGCAATATTAAACCCGATGCTTATTGGACTGAATTAAAAATAAATACTAAAAAAGATGAATTAAGAAATGTTATTCTAAATTATTTAAATAACTAGTCTTGTCAAAATATTTAAAGTCTATTATAATTAATACAAAAGGAGAAATAATATGGAAGATACTGAATTAAAATTTTTAAAAACAATAGAAAGTTTAGAAGCTAAATTACTTAATATTCGGGCTGGTCGGGCTAATCCGGCAATGCTAAATGGCATAAATGCTAATTATTATGGAGCTTTAACTCCTATTCAAAGTCTAGCTAATATTACTGTTCCTGAAGCTCGTAGTTTAATGATTAAGCCTTTTGATCGTAGTGCTTTAAAAGATATAGAGCGGGCCATAAATGAAGCTAACATAGGTATTACACCAGTTAACAATGGGGAAATGATTATTTTAACAGTACCCGAACTTACAGAAGAAAAAAGAAGAGATTATGTTAAACAAGCTAAAGTTGTTTGTGAAGAGGCGAGAGTAGCTTTAAGAAATATTAGACAAGATGCCAATAACGAAATAAAAAGGCAAGAATTACCAGAAGATGAAGAAAAAAAAGCTTTAGATGATATACAAGAACTAATAAATACATATAATAAAAAAGTAGATGAAATATTTAAAGAAAAAGAAACTGAATTAATGAAGGTGTAAAAATGAAAAATAAACCTAAAGATATTGATACTAATGAAGTAAATGAAGTAGTTAAGTTATCGAAAAAAATCTTAAAAGTTTTATATATTGTTATGATCGTGGCAATCATTTTAATTGGGACCGTAATCTTAAAAAATTTAAATATTTGGCATTTATTATTTACATTCTTAAAAGTTTTAGCCCCACTTTTTATTGGTTTTGTTATTGCCTGGTTATTTAATCCCCTTGTTACTAAACTAAATGAAAAGAAAGTACCTCGCATACTTGGTAGTTTAATTGTTTATACAATCTTTTTATTAATTATTTATATCTTTTTAAGAATGTTTATTCCTACTTTATATAAACAAATAAATGATTTAATTGGAAGCCTACCTGCCATCATTGATAAATTTCAAAATTTTGCTGATAACTTTGTTAATGAATTATCCATAAATGGACCAAATTTAACTGGTTTTAAAGAAAACTTATTTGACAGTATTGGTACTTATTTATTAAACTTTACTAATTCTCTACCTAATTCCATTATGAGTATAATTGGTAATATTTTCTCTGGTTTAGGTACTATTTTAATCAGTTTAGTTGTTGGTTTATACATGTTATTTGATTTTAATGCTATATCTAAACATTTCTTAAAACTAGTTCCCAATAAAAATAAATATGAAATAGAAGTTTTATTAACTAATATCGGTAAAGAAGTAAGAAAAACTATCTCTGGTACACTTTTAGTAGCCCTAATGGTCTTTATCTGTGATAGTATTGGTTTTGCTATTGTTGGCTTAAATGCTCCTTTATTATTTGGGATGTTTTGTGGCTTAACTGATTTAATCCCTTATATTGGTCCTTATATCGGTGGGGCCGCGGCAGTTATTGTTGGCTTTAGTCAAGGCTCTATTACAGGTATTGCTGTATTAATTATTTGCATTGTTGTTCAATTAGTTGAAAACTATGTTTTACAACCAGTCATCATGAGCAAAACTACCCAATTACATCCTGTAACTATTATGATCGGCTTATTAGTCTTTGGCCATTACTTTGGTATATTAGGTATGGTTTTAGCTACTCCATGTATTGCTTTATTAAAAGTAATATTTAGGTTTATTGTTCATAAATATAATTTATTTAGAGATGATGAAGTTTTATTAAAAGAAGTTTTAAAAGATGATTAAACTTCTTTTTTTAATGTCTTACCACATATATAATCAATAGATAAATGATATTTTAAAGCTAATTTTTTTAAATATGCTACATTGATATTATGACTATCATTTTCATACTTAGAAATAGTTTTATTATTAGTATCCATTATTATAGCTAAATCTTTTTGAGTCAAATTATTTTTAATTCTTAATAATTTTATATTAAAAGCTAAAAATATATAATTAATATCTTTATGATTATTATAACTTTTAGGATTATCAGTCATATTTAAAAGAGCATTTAAAGAAACATTAAAGTAGTTACTTATTTTATTTAAATCTTCTAAATTTATTATTCTTTTACCACTTTCATACATTTTATAATTGCGAATATTAATTTTTAATATTTTAGCCATATCCACCTGACTTATTTTTAAATTAGATCTTAAAGTTGCAATAAGTATATAATTTTGCATAAACTTCTTCCTTTCTTAAAGTTACTATTATAGTCAAAAAAAACGCAAAAAATGTCGAAAATTGTTCAAAATTTCCAAATTTGTTCCCTAAATTACGAAAAAAAAAGGAAATCACAACTTTTTGGGTAATAAATAATAGTGAAGGGAGGAAAATAATGTCCAAAATAGAAATAGTAAAACAACAAGATTTAAAAGACTGTGGTCCTTGTGCTCTTTTATGCATTATAAAATACTATCATGGGTACGTACCTTTAGAAAAAATTCGTGAAGATACTTCCACAAGTAGTGAAGGAACAACAGCCTATCATTTAATTAAAGCTGCCCAAAATTATGGTTTTGATACCTATGGTGTTAAAGTAGAAAGTATTTTTGATGATAATATTTATCTGCCGGCAATAGCTCATTTGAAGCTTAAAAATGGTTTACAACATTTTGTTGTTATAACCAAAATCACTCAAAATGCTATCTTTTTAATGGATCCCGCGGAAGGTAAAGTAAAAATGCCCACCCAAGAGTTTTTAAGTTTATGGTCTAATGTCCTAATCTTATTAACTCCCAAAACAGAAATTCTAAAACTTGATAAAGATACAAGCCTATTTACGATTTTTTTAAATTTATTAAAAAGCAATAAAAAAATATTTAGCATAATCTGTTTATTAAATATCTTTCTCATGTTAACAATTATTATAAGCAATTTTTACTTTCAAACAGCTATTTCTAGTCTTAATAATAATTATGATTTAAATCTTTTAAAATTTATAGTTTTAATTAATTTTATTATTATAATTATCAAATTATTACTAGATTATTTAAAAAACCATTATATAGCGCACTTTAATAAAAACCTTGATACTGATATATTTACTAATTTTATTAATCACATTTTTCATCTCCCTTTAAAATTTATGCAAAATCGAACTACCGGTGAAATAGTAAGCCGAATTGAAGATTTAAATGAAATTAAATCATTAACCTCGGAAGTATTTACGAATTTTATCTTAAATTTGATTTTGATAATTGGTACAATCATCGCCTTATATTTTATAAATGCTAAATTATTTTTCTTTCTTTGTTTAGTAATTTGGCTTTATATTTTAATTGGACTTATCTTTAGTCATTTAATTTATCAAGAAATTAAACAAAATATTACCGCCACAACAGAATTTAATTCTGCCATGGTTGAAAATATTGAAATGAATTCTAGTATTAAAAACTTAAATCTAACAAAACCATTTTTACAAAGACTAGAAGATAAACTAATTCTTATGTTAAAAACAACTTTTAATTTTACTAATTTAATTAATATTATTGAATTTTTTAAAAGTTTTATCTATGAAATAGGTTTATTTAGTCTTACTACTTATGGTATTATCTTAATAGCTAATCAAAAATTAGAAGTATTAAGTCTTGTTACTTTTAATAGTTTAATAATTTATTTATTTGATCCTATTAAAGAATTAGTTAATTTAATTCCTAAGTATAATTATTTAAAAGCTATTTTTACCAAATTAAATGATTTTCTAAGCGTGGAAGAAGAAGATATTAATACTGGTTTAAAGTGCTTAGATAGTAAGAGTATTAAAACATCTAATGTTTCATATTCTTATAATAATTACTCAAATGTACTAAAAAATTTAAATTTAGATATTGCCTCAGGTGAAAAAATATTTCTAAAAGGCACAAGTGGAAGTGGTAAAAGTACAATCTGCAAATTGCTCTATCGCACTTTAACCAATTATTCTGGGGAAATTAAATATCAAGATACGAGTGAAAAAGATTATTCTTTAAAAGCCATTAGAGAAAATATTTTATATGTTGGTCAAGATGAACATTTATTTACAGCCTCGATTAAAGACAATATTATTAGTTATCGTTCTATTAATGAAAAAGATTTTTTAGAAGTTATTAAAATTTGTGCGATAGATAAAATAATTGATAATAAACCTAATCGGTTAGAAACTGTAGTTAACGCTTCACTAAATAATTTAAGTGGTGGGGAAATCCAGCGGATTATTTTAGCTCGTGCGCTTCTAAAAAAAGCTAATATTTTAATTTTAGATGAAGCTTTAAGCGAAGTAAATATTGAAATGGAACGTACAATTATTAAAAATATTTTAAATAAATATCATGATAAAACTATAATATATGTCTCACATAAAAATGTTGCTTCTTTATTTACCAAAGTTATTGAGGTTAAACATGGATAATATTTATAATAATAAAGAAGCTTTTAAAAAAATAGCTCCCTTAAATATTACTATAATTATTTTATTTATGCTTACTTTAATAGGCTTAATACTAGTTATAATGTTTAAAACTAAAATCTATGATAATTATCAGGCGAAAGGTTATATTACTTGCACGACATCATGCACTTTAACAGTTTTATATCCCAGTACTATAACCTATGATTTACTTACCATTAATAATAAAAATTTAGTAGCTAAAAAAGAAAGTGAAGAAATAGTAATAGATGAAGTTAATTTAATTAGTTATAAAAAGCTTATTCTATCTATACCTAATAATATATTTACTGATCAAGAAATAGTTACAATAAATTTTTATTATAATAAACAAAGAATAATTAATAAATTACTTAAACTAATATTTTAGAAAGGAAGTTGATGAATGGAAAAATTAAGTAGTAGTAGTTTACAAAAAATATCTGGTGGAACCATGAATTTAATAACTAATATTTTTATAAGTGTTATTGAAATATTTAAATTAAAAAAATGGATAGGAGGTAATTTATGCAAAAATTAAACAGTAATGAGCTTTTAAATTTAAGAGGTGGAGGCGTCTTTGGAAAGGTTATGTTAGGAATTCTAGCCGTGGGTACATTTATTGCCTCCGTTATCTATGGCTATATTCATCCTGTTAGTTGTAGTTAAATATGACTTTAAGTAAAAATGAATTATTACAGGTTGTTGGAGGCACAAGCGCGGCCTTAATAACCGCGGTCATAAAAATATTTACTACTGTTTTTGACATAGGACGCAAAATAGGCTCATCTCTTCGTCGCAGCTATACCAAAAATTACTGTTAAAGAAAAAGGGTTTAAATTTAACCCTTTTTTTGTTATAATATTTATAGGTGATAATATGCACAAAGGTTTTGCAGCTATATATATGTTATATTCTTTTTTCTTAATCTTTATAGTTACTTTATTATCCGTCTTTATGATTAATAATTATAAAAATAGATTTTTAAATATGTTAAAAGATGATATTAAAAAAGAAGTTAGTACTTATCATTTAGAAACTAAAATCCCTGAAATCGAAGAAAATAATTGAGAAACTTCAAAATTAACTTGAATTAGAAAAATAATGGTGCTATACTATAACGTAGTAAATGAAAGGAGGGATTTTATAAATGACCAAAGTTGTTGTTCAAAATGGAAATGTGGATGGTGCTTTAAAAAAATTTAAAGCTAAAGTAGCCCGCAGTGGGGTCCCTTCTGAGTTAAAGAAAAGAAAACATTATGAAAAACCAGGCGTTAGAAGAAGAAATGAAAAAAAAGAAATGATTAAAAATGCTCGGAAACATCATAATAACAATTATTAGTAAAGGAAAATACTTATGAATAATCGTTTAAATGAAGATTTAAAAAATGCCATGAAAAATACTGATAAATTTCGTTTATCAGTATTAAGAATGTTAAAAAGTGCTTTACAATTAGAAAAAATTAATTTAAAACATGAATTAGAAGATAATGAAGTTATGAATGTTATCAAAAAACAAGTTAAATTAAGAAAAGATAGCATGAACGAATATGCTAAATATAATAAAACTGATGAAGTAAATAAATTAGAACAAGAAATAGCTATATTAAATGAATATTTACCTAAAGAAATGTCTCAAGAAGAAATTATTGCCGTTATTGATGAAGTATTTAATGAATTAAAACCTACTAGTATGAAAGATATGGGTATGATTATGAAATCATTAAATGCTAAAATCACTAATGCTGACATGTCTTTAGTTAGTTCATTAGTTAAAGAAAGATTAAATTAATTAGATGAGTGTTATTAACACTCTTTTTTTTGACAAGAAATAAAACTTATGTTACAATATTTAAGAAATTAAATTTTATGTGGTTTGAAAGAGGGATTTTTATGGATGAAATTAAAACTACACTATTAGAAATTATTAAGGAAGCTAATAATCTTCCAACATCTGAATTAGAAAAAGTAAAAGATACAGATGTTTATGTTAAAAAAGGTCGGACTGAAGAATTTTATGTTAATGCTTATCGTTATTATGAGTATTTATACAATGTTAAAATAACATCTAACATGGATTTTGTGACGGACATTTATAACTATTTTAGTAAAGAATTACATGAAGAAGCTGAAGAATATTATGATGCTAAAAGTTATGAAGTAGCAAGTACTGTTAAAGATTCTATTGCTAAAATAAATGCTTTAAATGGTTCTCTAAAAGCCTTAGAAAGTACTTATACTAATTTAACTAAAGATATGAATAATGCTTTAGCTAATCTTAATTTAAAAGAAACTCAAAATAAAATTAGTGATTTAACTAATCAAATTAATGAAACTATCCAAAATATAAATAATATTAAACAAGAACAAGCTAATTTAAAAAACACTATTAATAATCATGTTATAAGTATTATCGATGAACAAATATCTTTAATTGTAAAAGAATATTTAGGAACTAGAAGGGGTACTAATATTGCTTTTGCAGCCGATGGTACATCTATATTAGCAAAAGATCTTGAAGAATATAATAGCCTATTGGAATTAAAAGATATTTTAAATAATGTTGAAGATGATAATTTAATTACTCTTTATGATTTTATATGTATTAACCCTAATAAAGAAGCTGATGTTTTAAATTTATTACCTAAAATTAATATTTTTAAACGTTTAAAACCTATCGAAAAGAAAGTTGAAACTCCCGAAGTAATTATTCCTGAAGAAAAAGAAGAAGTAAAAGAAGAAAATATTAATCATGAATTAATTTCTAAAATTGATGCAGAATTAGCTAAAATGCAAGAAACTAGAGCTAAACAAAAACAAAAATCTCTTGTTGCTAATGATAATAATCGTATTTTAGTAAAAGACTTAGATGAATATAATAATTTATTAGCTATTAAAGATATTTTAAATCGTGCTTCTAAAGATAACAGTATTCTAATCTGGGGCAAAGCTTATGCTCAAGAAGAAGATGTTACTGAATTAGAAAATCTTCTTGGTGCAACTAATTTATTTAAAAATGATAATCCTAAAATAGCTAATTTAGCTAAAAATACTGCTGAGAATAACGAAGCTATCCAAAAATTAACTGCATATTTAGAAGAACTTGCTAATCATATTAGTAATTATCCTGGTTATGCTAATTTACCTATTAAGCAAACAAATAAATTAGATGATCAAGTTTGGATAGTTCCCGCATCAGAATTAGAGGAAGCTAACAATATTATTGAAATGATTGGAATATTAAGAGATATAACTCCAGATATGGTTAATATTCCTAATCTTGGTAATGTTAAAGCCGTAGATGAACATCATTTTCTCGATTTAGCCGAACATACTAATTATTATAAAAATAATAAAGTACTTAAAGAAGAACCAACTGAACCCTCTAAACCAACAACTTCTATAGATTATATTATTAATGATGTTGCTATAAATTCTAATAATGAAGATATATTATTTGTTCAAGATTTAATTAAAAATAATGCCACCGATATTACTAAAGCTGAAGAATTAATTCAAGTATATCAAGAATTAAATAAATACTTAACTAAAGCTAAAACATCTTCTTCCGTAACTTTAGTAAATAAAGCTTATGTTATTACTGCAGAAGAAGAAGCTTATAAAAATTTAAATCTTAAAAAAGAAAATTTAATTAGTGATGTATTTAAAACTTTAAATGATAATCAAATAAAATCTCTAGAACAATATATTGCTAAATCAGAAGCAATAGCTATAAATTATCCAGCTTCATTACAACAATTAAATACTGAATTAAATTCTAATTTACAAGCTTTAAAAGATTATTTAGTTAAAGCTAAAAATACCGAAGAATCTATTATTGCTGTGGATAATTATTATATTGAAGAAAGTGATGAAAAGAAATTTAGAGATTTACTTGCTCATATTGATACTTTAAAAAATAATTTTAAACAAGCTGAAAAAGATTTCTTACAAAAAGGAAATAATAATAACGAAACCTTAAATGAAGATAAAATAAAGGAATTAAGACTTTTACTTCAAGATAAAATAGCTAGTAATAATGAAGAAGATACTTATGAATATAAAGGTCTTAAATTTAAAACAGAAGCTAAATTAGAAGTAGAAGCTCTAATAAATATGATCCAATGTTTAAAAAATGCTCGTAATTCCAATAATCTTCAAAAATATAATGATGTTTACATAGATAGTAATGACCTTGCTAATTATCAAAAATGGGAACAAGTAATCGAAGGTAAAGATAAAGATAACAATAATAACAATGATAATAATCATCCTGATATTCCAAGTATGCCTGATGAAACTCCAAAATTAACACGTCAAAAAGCTACAATAAGAAAAATTAAGAGTTCACAAGCATTAAAATTTGTTAAAGAACATTGGAAGTTAATTGTTGCCGCAGGTCTTACTCTTACAGCTGTCATCTATTTTATATCAACACTTCCATCTCTTGCTCCAGCTATAATCTATGCGAATAGTTGCAATGCTTTATTTATTCCTAAGTTATCTGGCTTCTTTAATGGCATAAGTACTGCTATTGCTAGTATATCAGGTATTACTTATGCTAATGGTGCTTGGCTAACCGGAAGTGGTGCCATAATTAACGCAGGTATCGCTACCTCTCATGCTTTAAGTGCTACTTTAAAAGTTCTAGTTCCTTTCTTAGCTTTAGGAGCAACATTCGTAATTGATAAAAAGCTTTTAAGTAATAAGAAAACCCTTGAACCTACTATAAAAGAAAAACATCATGTTAAAGAATCTATTTTAACTATTTTATCTAAAATGCGTTCTTTACCATATACAATTAAAACAAATTATGATAAATTTATGTATATGATGCGTCCTTATCCAGAGGAAGAAGAAAATAATGATAATTATGTTACGCAAGTAAGAGAATTAATGCTTGATGATAAGGAATTAGAAAGGGGATAATTAATGAATAAAGAGGATATAATTACTTTAGAAAATAATCAAGAATATCTTATTTTAGATATCATAACATTTAATAATAATAAATATTTATATTGTGTTGGTATTGATAAAGAAGAAATGCCTACAAATGAATATAAATATTTAAAAGCTACAACTAGCGAAAATAATGAATTATTTATTGAAGAAGTAACTAATACTAGTGAACTAGAAACCATAATTACTATATTTACAACAAATTATTTAAATGATAGTATAAACGCTGAACAAGCCGCTTAAAAAATCTAATTTTATAGAGAGTTAACGATAGGTGAAAGTTAACAAATTAATTTTTAAGAGATCACTTGGGAGTTTAAGATTGGAAAATAAAAGTATAATCTTACGTCTAACTAACGTTATAAGTTTAAAGTTAAAAATAAAAGGTGGTACCGTGCTAATTAAGCACCCTTTGGTATTACCTTTTTTCTATTATTTTTTAAAATTAAAAGGAGGATAAAAATGAAGAATTTTAAAGAATTAGATAAAAGATCATATCCTGAAGTTGAAGGGGATATTTTAAAATCATGGGGTGGTATAAATGAAATTACAAAAAAGCAAAATGAATTAAGAGCCAATGCTAAAACTTATGTTTTTTATGATGGACCTGCTTTTGCCAATGGCTTTCCTGGTCTCCATCATATGGTAGCCAAAAACTTAAAAGATACTTTTTGTAAATATAAAGTTATGCAAGGTTATAAAGTAATTAGAAAAGTTGGATGGGATACTCATGGTCTTCCTATTGAAAATCATGTTGAAAAAAAATTAGGTATTTCATCTAAAAAAGAAATTGAAGCTTTAGGTGTTGATAAATTTAATGCTGAATGTCGTAAAAGTGTTAGAGAAAATGAAGCTGCTTTTACTGATTTAACTAGTAAAATGGGCCAATTTATTGATGTTGAAAAC
>CANROL010000015.1 GCA_947632255.1 uncultured Bacilli bacterium | reverse complement strand
AGCACCAACTAATGGCAATAACACTAAAATAACATGTACTTTAAAATCAGCAGCAACATATGGATGGGATACAGGAACAACCCTTACAGATCAAACTTCATGTACTGAATCAAACACTAATGTTTCTTGTAGTTCATCAACAAATGGAACATCAAAGGTTACATGTAATAAAACTTCATCAGTTTCTTATAACTTTCAAAGTTCTTCGCAATCTGGTTTAACAACATGTACTGTATCGAAGGATGAAACGAGAGTGTGTGATCAGTCTAAAGAGGGTATGGTTTATGAAGAGTGTGAAAGAACGTATAGGTATAGCTGGGGTACCTCCAAGACTACAACGGGGTTGTCTACGTGCCAGAACATGATCCTTCCTGCTTGTAATAGCAGTACTGCCAATAGGACTTCGACTACATGTACTAGGACTGGGACGACGTGGAAACAAGAGACTAAGAAATGCGTGGCCACTGCTACGGGTTGGAAGAAAACAACCTATACTTGTACAAAAACTGGAAGTGATAAATGGACTAAAACAACTCAAACATGTCAAATGACCGCAGATGTTAAATATAATAAATTAACTCAATCATGTGTAGTAACACCAAATACTACTTACAGTGGCATAACAAAAACATGTAGTAGAACCGATAATGGTGATTTTACAAAGACATCTACTTATTGTCGAGCAACAGACAATGGACAATTTACAATAAAAACAAAAACTTGTAATCAAATAGATGCTAGTTATTATGATAAAACAACCCAAACCTGTACAGCTTATCCAATAACAACTAAAACATATGGAAATCCTACTTTAGTAAGTCATGAAGGAGGATGTAGTGAGAATAATCCAGGGTGCCAAGTAATATCAAATAATTGCCAAGTAAATGGAACAATATGTACAGTAAATGAATCATGTACAGGAACATGTATGGCAACATGTGATGTATCCTATAATGGGGAAAAGAAATATTATTGTGATATAACTGATGATTATTATGCAACAGAAGAAGAAGCTAAGGCAGCATGTAGCAATCATTGTGATGATGGTTATGAATATCATGATGGTAATTGTATACAAGTAGTATAGATAATGAGAAGAAGTTTAAGTCTTCTTCTTTTTTTTACTAAAATTTATGCTAAATACTTTACAACTAAGTTAAATATCTTTATACTAATTACTTAGGTGGTTTTAGATGACTTTAAAAGAAATAATTAAAAACTTAATGGATATTGAAGAAAAAATATATAGATATTATTATATAATATGTGAACTTGAAACTAATTTAGTCGATGATAGTAATGAATATTCTTTATACTTTCAAGAAATATTAAATTTAACAGAAGCAGAAAAGAAATATTTAACTCTTATTGCTTCTTATGATTATGCAAGTATTAATAAAGAATTAGCTAAATATCGTACTAATAAAGATAAAATAGATTATGATAAAGATGCTCCATATTATCGCCTTAAAAATATGATTGATGGCATCTTAGGTGATGATTTAATAAATTATGCTTTAATCTTACAAAATGATATTAACTTAATTATTTTAAAAATAATCAATAATTTATGTTTAGATAGTAAATATTTTAATCTAAGAAATTATTTATTAATATATAAATATAAAACAATTTATTTAAATTTTAATACTGAAAATGCTTTTTTAACTGATGGAATAGAAGCTTCTAAATTAGAAGCCAATAATTATCGTACTTTAGATTTACCTAGTTATATCTATGTTGATAAAAGTATATTAGTCTTAGAAAGTAAAAATTGTCTTACAGATATTTTACTTACTAGTGATACATATAAAGAAGATGAAGAACATGAAGCTTATATGATTTTAGATATTATTAATGTTTTAGCAAGACTTACTTTATGTAATGAAGAAACTTTAAATTTAGTTTATGATGAATTAATGGGATTATTCCAAGATGAAAGTATAAATCGAGATTTACAAGAATTAATAAAAGAAATGTTACAAACATTAAATACCATTAAAAGTAGTATTTCTTGGGCTAGATAAATAAAACCACTTGTTAATCTATTAAAATTATTCTATAATTAATTTACAAAATATAAAGGAGGAAATATTATGACAAAAGTAACACAAGATGAATTAGTTAATTATTGTAAAGGGTATGGTTTTATTTTTCAAGGTAGTGAAATCTATGGAGGACTTGCGAATACTTGGGATTATGGTCCTTTAGGAGTAGAACTTAAAAATAATTTAAGAAAAGCATGGTGGAAAAAATTTGTTCAAGAAAATCCTTATAATTATGGTCTTGACAGTGCTATTTTAATGAACCCAGAAGTATGGGTAGCAAGTGGTCATGTTACTAATTTTAATGATCCCTTAATTGATTGTAAAGCTTGTAAATCAAGATATCGGGCGGATAAATTAATTGAAGATTATACTAAAGGCGAAATTACTGGGGATGGTATGTCTAATAGTGAACTTGAAGAATATATCTTAAAAAATAAAATATGTTGTCCTAAATGTGGTAAACAAGATTTTACCCCAATAAGAAAGTTTAATTTACTTTTTGAAACTAATATGGGTGTTGTCGAAGATGCTAAATCCAAAGTTTATTTAAGGGGTGAAACTGCTCAAGGAATATTTACTAATTTCTTAAATGTTAGTCGTAGTATGCGTCTTAAACTTCCTTTTGGTATATGTCAAACTGGTAAAAGTTTTCGTAATGAAATAACCCCTGGTAACTTTATTTTTCGTACTCGGGAATTTGAACAAATGGAACTTGAATTTTTTTGTAAACCTGGTGATGATTTAGAATGGTTTGGCTATTGGAAAAACTTTTGCCTAGACTTTTTAAAATCCTTAGGAATAAATAAAGATAATTTAAGAATGCGTGATCATGAAAAAGAAGAATTAGCTTTTTATAGTAAAGCTACTACAGATATTGAATATAACTTTCCTATGGGTTTCGGTGAACTTTGGGGTATTGCCGATCGTACTGATTATGACTTAACTGTTCATAGCGATCATTCTAAAACTGAATTAAAATATTTAGATCCCGAGACCAATGAAAAATATACACCTTATGTTATTGAACCAAGTGTAGGCCTAGATCGTTTATTATATGCCATTTTAACAGATGCTTATACAAAAGAGGCTTTAGAAAATGGTGATGAAAGAGAAGTCCTAAAAATTCATCCTTATTTAGCTCCTTATAAAGTAACTATATTACCATTAATTAAAAAAGTTCATGGTGCTAAAGCTATGGATATCTATGGGGAATTATCTAAATATTTTATGTGTTCAATTGATAGTTCTGGTTCTATTGGTAAAAGATATCGCCGTAGTGATGCCATAGGTACTCCATTTTGTATCACAATTGATGATGAAACAATTAATAATAATACTGTAACTATAAGAAATAGAGATACTATGGAACAAATAACATTAAAAGTAGATGATATCAAATCTTATATCGAAGAAGCAATTAATTTATAATAAATGATAATTCTAAAATTAAGCTTGACAGCTCAATATAAAATATAATAAAATTAATTTGTAAATGTTCTCGCTCTCGGGTGGTGCGAGTAATAAATTATCCCGATCGTAAATGTTCTCGCTCTCGGGTGGTGCGAGTAATAAATTATCCCGATTGTAAATAGAGAAACTTCATTTTGAAGTTTTTCTTTTTTATGGTATAATGCGTTTAGGAGGTTAAAAAGATGACAATAAAAACTGGATATTTATATCATATTAAAGATGAATTTTTTGAAAAATTTTCCAATTATAATTTAATGAAAAATCATGAAAAAGGAAAAACTAGACCAACTTATTTTACTATTAAAGAGCAAGATATTTTATGGTTTATTCCTTTAAGTACTAAAGTTGAAAAATATCAAAAACTTATAGATATTAAAACCAAAAAATATGGATACTGTAATACAATCTTAATAAGAGAAATATTAAATCGTAAACATGCTATATTAATTCAAAATGCTTTTCCAACTTTAGAAAAATATATTGATCATATTCATGTTATAAATGGAAATCCTGTAAAAGTAATTGAAACTGTAAAAAATGATATTTTAAAAAATTTTGAAGATGTTATGAACGAACATAAACATGGTATTAATTTGTTTTTTGCAGATATAAATAAAATGCTAAAAGCATTAGACCAAGAATTAATTAAAAATTAATATTTATATTGTTTAAACCTAAAAACTATTTTATAATAATATTACTAAGTTAAGTTAGGAGGTTATATATGAAATTAATTACTTTATTACCCGCGGATCGTTATGTTGTTGTAAATAAAACCATACTAACAGAAGTTGATAAAAAAAATCTTCTTAATTTATATGAACCCATCGTGGGATACAGTGCCATAAGTTTATATCTTACTTTTTGGAGTGATTTAGATCGCTTAGAATTAATGAGTAAAGATTTTACTCATCATCATTTAATGAGTATTCTAAAGTGTGATTTAGAAAGTATCAAACATGCCAGAGAAGCCCTAGAAGCCATGGGTTTACTTAAAACTTACTTTAAAGAAGGGGATATCAATTCTTATGTTTATGAATTATATTCTCCCTTAAGTGCTCAAGAATTTTTTAATAATCCTATTTTAAATGTTGTTTTATATAATAACATTGGGGAACTAGAATATAATGATTTAAAAAAAATGTATAAAAAATTACCTATTGATTTAAAAGATTATACAGAAATTACTAAAACATTAAATGAAACTTTTGAACCTGCCAATATTCCTATGGCCGAAGTAAGAGAAAGAAAAATCCTTCCTTTAAATATTACTAGTAACTTAGATTTTGATTTAATTATAAGTAGTTTACCTAAAACTTTAATTAATGAAAAAACATTTACTAAGAAAACTAAAGAATTATTAAATAATTTAAGTTTTATATATAATTTAGATACTTCTAAAATTATTGAATTAATAAGAACTAGTATCAATGAAAAGGGTTTAATTGATAAAGAATTAATTAGAAAAAATGCTCGCAAATACTATCAATTTAATCATGGAAGCTTACCAACTTTAATTTATCGACATCAACCAGATTATTTAAAAAATCCTCTTGGTGATAATTCTAAAAAAGGTCGGATTATCGCTGTTTTTGAAAATACTAGTCCTTATGACTTTTTGCAAAGTAAATATAAAGGAGGAACACCTATGCTTGATTTAGAATTACCACCGGCTGTTGTTAATGTTTTAATTGATTATGTTTTAAAAAAGAATAATAATCGCTTGTCAGCTAGTTACGTGCAAACTATTGCTGGGCAATGGAAAAGAGCAGGCCTAAAAACTGCCGAAGAAGCTATGACTTTCGCCGAAAAAGAACATAAAAGATTACAAAAAAAAGATATTAAAACATCTAAAACTAATTCTTCAGTTGTTCCCGTTTGGTTTGATAAAAAAATTGAAAGTGAAGCTATCACGGATGAAGAAGCTCAAGAATTAGAAGAATTATTAAATATATAGGAGTGTTAAATGGAAAAATTAAAAATAAATAATTTAGATTTTGATTTAAAAAAAGAATATCAAAAGAATTTAGAAGATCCGACATTTAAAAATCTTGTTACTAAATTAAAAATCAAAGATAATATGGGTATGCTTAATAATTCTTTATTAGAAGATTCATGTCATGAGTTAAAAAATTGTCAAAATTGTCCTGGTTTATATGCTTGTAAAAATAAAGTTTTAGGTCATATATTATATCCTAAAATAGATAATAATATTTTTGATTTAGCTTATATTCCTTGTTCTTATGAAAAAGAAAATGAAAAACTTTTAAATGAAAGAGAAACTGCGGGTAAAATTTTACTTAATGCTCGGTTTAAAGATATAGATGTTCGGGATAAGAATAGAGTTACCACGATTAAATGGCTAAAAAATTTTTATGATAATTATGATGGTATTAAAGATTTAAAAGGCCTTTATTTACATGGTTCTTTTGGAAGTGGCAAAACTTATCTTATTTATGCTTTATTAAATGAACTTAAAATAAATAAAAAAGTAGACTATGAAGCTTTATATTTTCCTGATATTTTACGAACTCTAAAAGATGATTGGGATAGTTTTAATGAAAAAATAAATTATTATAGTACTGTATCTTTATTATTAATTGATGATATAGGGGCCGAAGCTGTAAGTGAATGGGGCCGTGATGAAGTCTTAGGTACGATCTTACAAAATCGGATGAATAATCATTTAGCAACCTTCTTTACTTCTAACTTAACTATTGAGGAATTAGAACTTCATTTATCTCTTACTAAAAATAATATAGATAAAGTAAAAGCTCGTCGTATTATTGAAAGAATAAAACAACTAACCGAAGATTTAGAAATTATTACTGATAATAAAAGAAAATAAAAGAAAATAGTTGTTTAATTAATTTTTATAGTTTATAATAGAAAATAAAATTAAAGAAAGGAAACAATTAAAATGTCAAAATTAGAAAATATCTTAAAAAAAGAGGGACTATGTGCAGTAGATAACTATTTAGCTATATGTGATATTAAGAAATTATTAAATGATAAAAGCTTTTCTTTTTATCAATTTTTTACCGATTACTTAAATCATGATTTTGTTTATAATAATAAATATCCTTTTTTAGCAATTAAAATATTAGTTGAAAATGGTTATGAATCTTTAGAAGAAAAATTTATCAATTGTCGTTACATTAATACTATACCTAAAACGTATTTAACAGACGTCTTAATTATTTTAAATAAAAATTATCCTTATGGTTGCTATAAATTACTAAATTATATTATAAATCTTTTTGATATAGGTAGTATGTATGATTTAATTGGTTATTGTGTAAAAAATAATATTTGTTTTAAGAAGGAAATAAATATTGCTTTAGCTAATCAATTAATAAGTCTTAAAAATATAGATCTAATTTTATTTGCCAGTAATTTAAATAATAATGATATTAACCGTATTATAAATAAAGAAATAACTTCTAATTTTTCTTATCCTGATTTAGTAAAATATTTTACTTATTATCAAAATGATTATGAAGATGATACCATTTCAGCTCTCTTAAATACTAGTAAAAAAACTAAAGTAGATAAAACCCAAGTTCTTGGGGATACTATAAAAATTATTTCAACTAAATTAGATACTTTAAAAGATGTTAAATTTAATAAATATGGAAGACTTAACAGTATTATTAATGAATTTATTTATGATATTAATAATGTTATTAAAACAAATGAATTAGATGAATTTGATTTAAACTATCTTGCTCATGAAATTGCTAAAACTAATAATTTATTTTTAATTGAAAATTGGGTTTTAAATACTTCATGTTCTTATAATTATACTTTAGTAGATAAATTAATTAGTCAAAATAATCAATATATAATATCTCTTATATTTGATGCTCAAGATAAAAGTTATATAAATTATTTAGTAGAAAAAATTTTTCAAGATAAATACCTTTCTTTATTAAATTATCTTCTTAATAATTTTAATAAAGATGAAAAAGGTGATTTAGTAATTGCTACTAAATTTGGTGATATTAGAAATCTAGATTATTTACTTAAAACCATGTATGATGCCAATCCCAAATTTAAAATAGAAGATAAAAATATTATTTATGCTTTAGTTACCAATGGTTCAAGTTATACTACAAAATTATTACAAGAAGTAGAATTTACCAAAGAAGAAAGAATTAAAATTCTTAAATCTTGGAAAGAAAAGAAATTATATGATTTTTATTTAGTATATGGTTCTTATATCTTAAACGGTTTAGATGGTTTAAATATAAATGAAAGTACTATAACTGAAAATAGAGAAATGTTACTATCATTAAGAAAAAACTAATATTAAAATGTAAAAATAGTGTTAATCTAGTTTTACATTTTTTTAAATTTTGTTATAATTAATAATAGGGTGAAGAAAAATGACAAAGAACTATGATGCCTCATCAATTAAAATATTAGAAGGATTAGAAGCGGTTAGAAAAAGACCTGGTATGTATATTGGCTCCACGGATAAACGTGGTCTTCATCATCTTGTTTGGGAAATCGTTGATAATTCCATTGATGAAATAATAAATGGCTATGGTGATCATATTAAAATCGTTTTACATAAAGACGGTTCTATTACTATTGCCGACAATGGTCGTGGTGTTCCAACGGGTATGCATGAATCTGGTAAAACTACACCGGAAGTAATTTATACTATTTTACATGCCGGAGGTAAATTTGAAGAAGGAAACTATAAAGTAAGTGGAGGTCTTCATGGTGTTGGAGCTTCTGTTGTTAATGCTTTATCTAAAAAAATGGATGTGGTAATATATCGCGATGGCGAAATTCATAATATTCGTTTTGCCAATGGTGGTGAAGTTGAAAGTCCTTTAAAAAAGATTGGTACAACTAATAAAACCGGGACAATTGTAACTTTCTTACCTGATTATGATATTTTTAAAAATTGTCAATTTTCTTATACAACTATCACGGAAAGAATGCAAGAAAGTGCTTTTCTAATTCCTAATATTACGATTGAAGTAAGTGATGAAGATTCTGGCAAAAATGTTAAATATCATTATGACAATGGTTTAGTTAATTTTGTTGAATATATAAATGAAGATAAAGAACCCCTTCATAAAGTAATTAATTTTACATCTACTAAAAATGATATTGAAGTATCTATTGCTATGCAATATACTGATACTTATAATGAAAATATTTTATCTTTCGTTAATAATGTTAAAACTATTGACGGGGGCACTCATGAAGTTGGTTTTAAAACGGGTATTACCAAAGCTTTTAATGATTATGTTAAAAATAATAATATCTTAAAAGGTAAAGATGCTACTTTTGAGGGTAGTGACGTTCGGGAAGGTTTAAGTGCCATTATTAATTTAAAAATTCCGGAAGCTCTACTTCAATTTGAAGGGCAAACTAAAGGAAAACTAGGAACACCAGAAGCAAGAAGCATCACGGAAGCTATAACTTATGAAAATTTAAAATTTTATTTAGAAGAAAATAAAGAAATTGCTCTAAATATAGTTAATAAAGCAAGTCGCAGTAAATTAGCTAGAGAAGCCGCCCGTAAAGCTCGTGAAGAAGCTCGAAATGGCAAAAGTAAAAATAAATTAGAAAAGAACTTATCGGGTAAATTTGCTCCAGCCTCAACTAAAAATCCTAACTTAAATGAATTATTTTTGGTGGAAGGGGATTCCGCGGGTGGTTCGGCAAAAGGTGGCCGAAATAGACGTTTTCAAGCAATTCTACCTTTACGTGGTAAAGTTATTAATTCTGAAAAAGCCAGTGTTGCCGATATCTTAAAAAATGAAGAAATAAATACCATTATTCATACTATTGGCGCCGGAGTTGGTCCAGAGTTTGTTGCTAAAGACTCCAATTATGATAAAGTAATAATCATGACCGATGCCGATGTTGATGGTTCTCATATTCAAATATTATTACTTACCTTCTTCTACCGGTTTATGCGTCCTTTAATTGAAGCGGGTAAACTTTATATTGCGAAACCTCCCTTATATAAAATTGACTATGGCAAAAAGCATTTTTACGCTTATTCTGATGAAGAACGTTTTCAAATCATCGCGGATAATCCAGGTAAACCAGATATTTCCCGAAACAAAGGTTTAGGTGAAATGAACGCCGAAGAACTATGGGATACGACTATGAACCCTGATACGCGTAGTTTAATAAGGGTAAATATTTATGATGCGGCTCTCGCTGAAAAAAGAGTATCTGTCTTAATGGGTGATAAAGTAGAACCAAGAAAAGATTGGATTGAAGAAAATATCATTTTCACGATGGAAGATGATTATCGAGCAAGTTAATTATTATATCTTAATTATATAAAAAGAATAAAAGGAGTTTATATGTTAAAAAAGATTATTATTACCATTATTGTTTTACTAATATTAATACCTAGTTGTCTTTTTACTTATCATTATTTTACCAAAGAAGAAAAAGTTCTTGAGGAACCAGTCTCGGAAGAATTAAAAGGAAAATTTAAAGATTTAAAAATTAAAGTTGATGCTTCTTTAGCAACACAACCTTTAATGAATAGTTTTATTGAATATTTTGCAAGTCCTGATGATTTTATCAAAGTTAATAATGAATATACTAACACTCATCCGGCTTATCAAAAACTTATTAATAAGGAAACTGATTTAATAATTGTTACCGAACCTAGTGAAGAAGAATTACAAATGGCTAAAAATGCTAATGTTGAATTAGAAATAACTAAAATTGTTAATGAAGGTTTTGTTTTCTTTGTTAATAAAAATAATCCCATTAATAATTTAAAACTTTCTCAAATCCAAGATATTTATGCGGGAAAAATAAATAATTGGCAAGAAGTTGGGGGTAACAATGAAAAAATAATTGCTTATCAAAGGCCAACCAATTCAGGTAGTCAAACTGGTATGTTATCTTTAGTTATGAAAGATATTCCTTTAAAAAAGCCCACTACTGAAGAAATGGTGGAAACTATGGGTGGCATAATTGATGTTATCGCTGATTATGATAATAATATTGCTGGGATAGGTTATTCTTATTATTACTATGCTAGTTCTATGTATTATACTCCTAATATAAAATTTTTAGCTATAGATGGAATTGAACCTAACTATGAAACAATTAGAAATGGTAAGTATCCTATTCTTACAGCTTACTATATTGTCACTTTAAAAAATCCTTCCCCAGAAGTAAAAGAATTTAAAGAAGCTTTATTATCTAAAGAAGGTACCAAAGTTGCTAAGGAGGCTGGTTATGTCCAAGCATCTTAAAAGTAATATTCTTTTTACTATTTTTTTAGTTTTTCTAATTATAAGTGCTTTTTTAGTTACTTTTTTCTTAATTAATAATCATAATAAAAGAGTTGAAGAAGTTTATAAAGCACCATATTATAGTTTTAAAAAGGTAAGTAAAAAAGATCCAATTGATGTTTTTGCTAAGTATCCAATTAATCCTATAACTATCAATTTTGATAATAAAGCAAGTATCACTGGTTTAAAAAATAAAGAAGTAGAAACTAAAATAAATGATAAATTAGCTAAACTAGATGTTTCAAAAAATGAATATGGTGATAATTTTTGTTATGTTAATTTTAATTATTCTAATGTTTTAAATATAAGTTGTAAAGATAAAAGTGTTACTATTAATTTAGTAGATGGTAATGATATTATATTAGAAGAAATATTTCAAAATACTAGTGATTTACTAGAAATATCTAAAGATGCTTTATATCGTACTTATTGTCCTTTGATGGGTTGTGAAGAATTAAGTTATGATGAAAATAATGTTATTGATAACTATTTAATCGCCGGTTTAAATGATATTAAAAATAATAATTATGAAATGATTTTATCTAAAGATAATGTTGGACTTCGTTTAAATTATTATGCTAGTTCTGATTATTATCCTGATTATTTTGAATTCGTTAATTTTAACTTTTATAATTATCCTCAAGATATAACTATTTTTAATCGTTTTTTAACTAATGATAATATTTACGAAAAAGAAATAACTGCATATTGTAATCCCCAAAATTGTAATTATATTTTTGAAGAATATGAAGATAACTCAAATTATCAAAACTCTAGTTTTTTAACTTCTAAAACTTATTTAGATAAAAGAATATATAATTCTACTGGTAATGATATAACAATGGAATATAAATATGAATATGAAGATCTTGATTTAGAAGCTTTAGAAAGTAAGTTTTTTGATATTATTATTGCTAAATATGATTTAACTAAAGAAAATAATTATAAATATATATCTATTGATTTAGATATATATAATACTAATTATGATTATAAACTAATAACTTATATGATTGATATTAAAGAATTTAATAAAGAAGAATTTATTAAATATCTTTTAGGCTATTATGAAGCTAAAACTGTTAAAGAAGATTATATTTTTAAAAATAATATGATCATTACTAAAGAGGGAAATATTGAATTTTTAGAAGATAATCCAACTGATATTTTTAATGATTTTAATAATACAGTTTATGATTATATTATAGCTAATGAAGATAATTTTTTAGGCTTCTTAGGTAATTGTGATTCTCTAGATTATGATGTTTGCTTAGAAGAACGTCATTATGAAGATTTAATTAAAGATGCTTCTTATGCCATAGATAAAGAAAATGAAATGATTCACATGTTTTATCAATTACCAATTGATATTAATATGATTTCTTATGTTAATAGTTATATTCCTTATTCTTTATTTACTTTAAAAGAAATAGAATGATTTTTAAAATATTTAAACTAAAATTAGGTCAAAAAAGTGTAAAGAGCCTTCCTTTACCTTTTTTTTTATGATAAAATGATTAAGGTGAAAGATATGCAAGATAACATCTTAAAACGAATTGAAGATTATGCTTTAGAAGAAATCATGGGTTTACGTTTTGGTTCTTATGCCAAAGAAATAATTCAAGATCGCGCTATACCCGATGTAAGAGATGGTCTAAAGCCAGTCCAAAGACGGATTTTATTTGCTATGTATAAAGCTGGCAACACTTATGATAAAAAATATATTAAAAGTGCTGCGACTGTTGGGGATGTTTTAGGTAAATATCATCCTCACGGAGACTCCTCAGTTTATGATGCTATGGTAAGAATGAGTCAGTGGTGGAAACAAAACACACCTTTAATTGATATGAAAGGTAACAATGGTTCTATGGATGGGGACCCTCCAG
>CANROL010000014.1 GCA_947632255.1 uncultured Bacilli bacterium | reverse complement strand
TCAGCGAAAAGATATTATAGATTATTCATATGTTTTTTTCAATACTGAAGTGTTGCACTTCATATTTAAATTAACATATGACAAAATAATTGACAAAATACCCTAAAAAATATTATAATTAAAGTGTTAAAGGAAGTGATTATCATGTATAGCGATAAAATTTATTTAACACCTGAGGAAATATTAAATAAAGAATTCAAAGTAGATGCAAAAGGCTATCGGCCTCAAGAAGTAGATAAATATTTAGATATGGTTATACGCGATTATACGGAATTTGCAAATATAATTAAACATAATGAATTAACAATCAAAGACTTAACAGAAGATAATCAAAAATTAAAAGCCGAGATTAGAAGTTTAAGAGAAAAGCTTATTGCTAGTACTGAAAACAGTGGTGAGGCATCCACTTCTAATGTTGACTTATTAAAAAGAATTAGTAACTTAGAAAAAGTAGTCTTTGGTAAATATGAATAATATCATGACAAATGCTGCATAAGTATTATGTAGAGGAAAGTCCATGCTCACAAAGTCTGCGATTGACTTTAGTGTTCGTGCTTAGGGAAAAAATAACCTAAGGTAGTTTTTTAAACTAACGGCCTTGAGGCATCCTAAAAGGTAACTCATGGATGTAGTAAAGTTAAAGTGCCATAGTAACGATTAATTCGGAAACGAAGGAAATGGAACGCGGTAAACCCCACGAGTGAGAAATCCAAATTTTGGTCGGAGAGCTCTTACAAAAGAATTAAATGGCGTAAGGGACTAGGTTTCCTAGTAGATAAATATTTGTCGCCCTAAAAAGGGTACAGAACATGGCTTATATGATATTATTTTTTTAATCTAATAAAGGAGTGAAATTTACTTGGATAGTATAGGTAATTTGTTTCAAACTTCACGCGAACAAGCTGGCTTAAAAATTGATGAAGTAAGCGATGACCTGGGAATCAAATCAGAATATTTACTAAACATTGAAGAGGGGAAAATTGGTTGTTTTAAAGATATATTTGAACTTAAAAATTATATTATAAATTATGCTAAATATTTAGGTTTAGATAGTGAAAAAATAATTGATGAATTTAATGAATACATGTTTGAATATACCTCAAAAATCCCCATAAAGGAAATTGAAAAACAAGTTCAAAATAATTTAGAAGTAACCAAAGTAGTTAGTCCATATACAAAAAAACCACGTAAATATAGCAGCAAATACTATATAGTTACTTATATAATAATTATTATTCTAATAGCTTTAGCTATAATTTGGAGTATTAAACAAATAACGATTGATAATACCAAAACTCACGCGATAAGCTATATTAAATTAAGAAAGTAGGAATTTTTATGAATTTACCCAATAAATTAACAATTATGCGTATTATTTTAGCTATTATAATTATGTTATTATTAACTATCCCTTGGTATAGCTTAGGATTTGATTTTCCTAGTTTTACAATTGCTGGTAAAATTATAATTGATTTAAAATATATTATCGCGGGCGTCTTATTTATTATCGCGGCCGTGACAGATTTCTTTGATGGTCGAATTGCCAGATCTCGTAATTTAGTAACCGACTTTGGTAAAGTCATGGATGCTATCGCTGATAAAATTTTAGTAAATGGCTTACTTATTCTTCTTGCTTACAATGGCTTTATTTCCATTGCTATCCCTGTTATAATTATAACTCGTGATACTTTTGTTGATGCATTTAAAATGGCGAGTGGTTCTAAAGGTAAAGTTGTCGCTGCCTCATTCTTAGGTAAAGCTAAAACTATGACCATGATGATTGGTATGGCTTTTACTTTATTCTATAATTTACCTTTTGAATTAATAGGCTTTAATATTGGTTATGCTCTAATAATTATTGCTACTTTCTTATCATTAATAAGTGGTGTTGATTATTACTTTAATACCAAAGATACTTTCGCAGCTAAATAAATCAGCTTTTTAGGAGGTTTTTGATGAATTTTTTAGAAAAATGGCAATTAAAAAAAGAAATAAAACGGTTAACAGCATCTAAAAAATCTTATAAATTATACAAATTAGTTAATAATTCTTTATATCCCTTAGATGATATTTTAAATATGTTAACTAAAGAACAAGTTGATCTTTTAACTACTGGTGCTATGAACCAATATGATAATGATTTAATAATTGAAATTGCCGTTAATAATAAATATGCTAATATTGATAAAATAATTAAATATTTAGTTGTCAAATTTAACAGTAATTATTATGATTATGAATACCATTTAAGTTATTTTATTGGTACTCATTTTCAAGAATTTTTAAATGGAGCTTTACAAAATAAAAATGCTGATTTAATATTTTATTTAGCTAATCAAGCATCTTATGATATAACTAAATATGAAAAAGAAATAAAAAGAATTAAAAAGTATTATTTAACTTATCCTGTTACTAAAGAAACCATATATATTGCGAGCTTAAATGGTTTTAATACGGAAGATATTGAAAATAAAATTATCACTGGTTCCATCTATTTATTTATTGAATATTTAAATGGTTGTTCTAATCCTGAACCGGTTATAATTAAATTTTTTAAATCTAATCCATCACTTTTAAATATTAAATATTTTTTTCATAATTATCTTCATACTGATATGTTAAAAACTATTACTAATATTTTATTAACTAGTGATTTAATAGATATAGATGCTAAATCTTTATACTTAATAACTTTATATTCTATAAATAGTGAAGATAACCTAAAAGAAGAAATAACACCTATTATCTTAAGTTGTAATAATTTAGATACTATTGCTAATTTTATGCATACTTTTAATAGTGAAGAACAAAATAATTTATGTGCAACTTACCTAAATACTAATAATTTACATATTTTATTAAATTTAGCCTTTACAACTGATTGCTTATATACTTATAAAATAATTGATAAAATAATTTTAGAGCATCATCATTTAATAATACCTTTATTAACTAATCTTCATAATCGTTACTTAGATTATGCTTTAGATCAAATAATAAAAACTAAAAACGCAAATTATTTCTTAAATTTAATTTATACTTTAAAAAATGAAAATAATCTTACTTATTTAAAATTAATTAAATTTATCTATAGTTATCATTATGAATATCTTTTTTCTAAAGAATCTTTAATAAAATTAGCTAAAGAACAAAAGAATAATGAAAATCTAAATTTAAAAAAATAAATATTTTAAAATAAGCATAACATTTAATAGGCGATGCTTATGAAAATAATCAATAATTTGCAAAGTTTCTTAAAAGATCAAGATTATTATATTGATATTTTTAAGGACTTTTTGCATGTTTACGATTATCTTAATTTAACAACTCTAACTTCTACTTTAATTGAAATTAAATTAAAAGAATTTAATCTTATTATTGAAGGAGATAATTTAGTCATTAAAAGTATGGATAAAAAAGAAATTCTTTTAAAAGGTCTTATAAGTTCCGTGAGGTTTGTTAGATGACTTCTTTTCTTGTAGTTAAAATAAAAACTCATGATTGGGCAAAAACTTTATTACAGCTAAATAAATTAGATATTGATATAAATAATATTAAATATAACCCTGATTATTTAATATTTACTCTTAAAGAAGAAGATTTAAAAAGAGTTAAAAAATATTTATTAAGTTATGAAATTACTATTGTTGATTATTTAGGTCCTCATAAATTTAAAAAAAATCTTCGTCAAAATAGTTTATTTATTATTAGTCTTATCTTTGCTTTTATAATGTTTAATCTCTTAACTCATGTTATTGTTAAAGTAAATATTATTCATGAAAGTAAAGAAATAAGAGAAATGTTAAAAGATGAATTAGCAAGTTTTGGAGTTACCCCTTTAAGCTTTAAGAAAAGTTATCAAGAATATGAAGATATAATAACTAAAATTAAAGAACGTCATAAAGACTCTATTGAATGGTTAGAAATAGATGTTGATGGCATGGTTATAAATATTAGAATTGAGGAAAGAATAATCAATGATTATCCTAAAACTACAGGATATTGTCATATTATTGCTACTAAATCGGGAATCATAACTAATGTTTTAACTACGAAAGGGGTTGCTTTAGTAAAACCCAATGATTATGTAAAAAAAGGGGATATATTAATATCAGGTGAAATTAAATTAAATGAAGAAATAAAAAATGATGTTTGTGCCGAAGGGGATGTTTATGCTGAAGTTTGGTATGATGTTAAAACTAGTTTTCCCCTAAAATATACTAAAAAAACTAAAACTGGTAAAATGCGTTATAACTTTATGGCTAAACATTATACTGAAGAATATTTAATTTTAAAATCTCGTCTTGGCCAAAAAACAACTGAACAAAAATTAATTTTTAAACTATTTAATTGGGAGTTTTATCTTGTTAAAGAATATGAAATTAAAGAAACTAATGCTACTTATACACTTGCTGAAGCTCAAGAAAGAGCTCTTACCTCTATCTATCAAAAATTTAAAATATCTCACCCAGAATTTAAGATAATTAACGAAAAAGTCTTGCAAAATAATGTAAAAAATGATACTTTAGATATAGATATGTTTATTGCCGGTGAAGAACAAATCGGTCAAAGTATTAATTATAATAAAAAGGTAAGTGATAATGATGATGGAGAAAATAATTGAGGTTATAACTCATTCAATAGATAATATGTGGCCAATGTTAACAATATTTTTAGTAGTTATTGCCACTGTAAGAGTTGCCGCGATTAAATCAAATAATGAAAAATTAGTTTTTTATCGTGAATTTAGTAATTTATTATTTATCATTTATATCTTTTTATTATATGAACTATTAACGAGAACAGAACTTAATTCCATAAGTGGTTATAATTTAGTTCCCTTTACGGAAATATTTCGCTACAAAATTGGTAGTGATGCCTTTTATTTTAATGTTATTGGTAATATTATTATTTTTATTCCTTTTGGTTATTTTATCTCATCATATATAAAACCTAAAAAAATATTACCAATTTTAATTGTTAGTTTAATATCTTCAACAACTGTTGAATTTGTCCAAATTTGTATTGGGCGTAGTTTTGATGTTGATGATATTTTACTTAATGCTGTTGGAGCCATCATAGGTTTCCTTATTTATGTGGCTTTAAATGCTATTAAAAAATATTTACCTGGTATCTTTGCTAAAGATATATTTTATAACATTATTTGTTTTCTTATTTTAATATTAATGATTATCTTTTTATTAGGACGGATGGGAGTACACATATGAAAAATAATTATGTTATAAATGATTTATATGAAGTTAATTTTAAATATAAATTTTTAGATAAAGTTATAAAATATACCTTAAAACATGAACAAGTTAAAAATGCATATTTTTCTATTATCTTTGTGGATGAACAAGAAATTCAAAGATTAAATAGGGAATATCGGGGTATAGATAAACCTACTGATGTTATATCTTTTGCTTTAGAAGATCATAAAAGTAATATTAAAAATACCAATCGTATTCTTGGTGATATCTACATATGTATTCCTAAAATGCTTGCTCAAGCAGAAGAATATGGTCATTCATATAAAAGAGAATTAGCTTTTTTAACCGTTCATGGTCTCTTACATCTCTTAGGCTATGATCATCAAACAAAAGAAGATGAAGAAAAAATGTTTAAATTACAGGAGTTGATATTAAATGCCCAAAATATTACCAGATAAAGAATTAAATCATAATGATGTTAAAAAATTTAATCGTGAAAGTGTTAAAGTTTATGGTTATAAACGTTTTTTTAAGAGTATTAAATACTCTCTAGATGGCTTAAGATATGCTTATCATTATGAACAAAGTTTATGGCTTCATGCTTTTGCTGTTATAGTTGCCGTATCTTTAGGCATAATATTTAAAATAAAAATTTCAGAATGGGCTTTATTATTTATTGCTTTAGGTATTATTTTATCTTTAGAACTTCTTAATACAGCCATAGAAGCGGCCGTTGATTTAACTACAACAAAAATTCATCCTTTAGCCAAAATAGCTAAAGACTGTGGTTCCGCGGCTAGTTTTGTTATGTCTATTGTTTCATTTATTATTACATTATTTGTTTTTTGGCCCTATCTAGAAAATTTCATCACTAAAATTTAAGTAAGGAGGATACATATGAAAAGTGGTTTTGTAAGTATAATTGGTCGCCCTAATGTTGGTAAATCTACTTTGTTAAATACTATCATTAATGAAAAAGTTGCTATTACATCAGTTGTCGCTGGTACTACGCGCAATATTATTCAAGGTATCTATAATGAAGATAACTATCAAATAGTTTTCATGGATACTCCTGGTATCATAAGACCAATTAATAAATTAGGTAAAATAACTAATAAACAAGCCATGTCCTTAGTAAAAGATATTGATTGTGTTTTATTTGTCGTTGATGCTGTTGCTGGTCTAGGTAAAGGTGATAACTTTATCATGGATGTTTTAAAGAAAACTGAAGCACCTATTATTTTAGTTTTAAATAAAATTGATAAATTAACTAATGAAGAAATAATGTATTCTATCATGGAATATAAAGATTTATATCCATTCGCGGAAATAGTTCCTGTCTCTGCTATAACCAAAGATAATGTTGATACTTTAATAAATGTTATTAAAAAATATTTAAAAGATGATGTTAGATATTTTGATCCGCATATTAAAACTAGTAACAGTGTCTACTTTATGATAAGTGAAATAGTTCGGGAAAAATTATTCAATGTTTTAACTGAAGAAATCCCTCATAGTCTTACTTGTCATACTTCTTATTATGAAGAAAAAAGTGATATTATAAATATTCATGTTGATATAATTGTGGATCGAGATTCTGTTAAAAAAATTATCATTGGTAAAAGAGGAGAACGTCTAAAAGAAATAGGTACTATTGCTCGTCGTGAATTAGAACACATGTTAAATAAAAAAGTATATTTAGAATTATATGTTAAAACTATTAAAAATTGGAAAGATAAAGATAAATATATTAAAGAATTAGGTTTTTTAGACTTTTAATGCATAAAAAAATTAAAAATATCCCATATATATAATAGAAAGGATATTAAAATGAATAAAAAGGAAGCTTGGAATAAATTTAAAAATTCTGGTAAAGTTGAAGATTATCTTGAATATAAAAAAATCGAAAGAGAAGAAAAATAAATCTTCTTTTTTTCTTTCTAAAAATATGATATTATATATCTATAAGAGGAATTATTATGTTAAAAGAAATAGAAGGGCTAATTATTAAAGAAATGCCCTATGGTGAAACATCAAAAATAATCAATATCTATACTCCCATTGGTCTAATCGGTGTTATCTGTAAAGGAGCTAAAACTCTTAAAAGTCCTTTTCGCGCGACAACTTTAAAATTTACTTATGCTAAATTTAATATTTATTATAAAGAAGATAAATTATCTTTATTAAAAAGTGTTGATATTATAAATCCTTTAACTAAAATAAAAAGTGATATTATTCTTTTTAGTTATTTAAATTATATATCGGAACTTACTATTCAAGTAGCTAAGCAATCTTTAGAAAGTTTATATTCCATGTTTATAACTACTATTTTAAAAATGGAATCAGGTTTAGATCCTTTAATATTAACTAATATCTTAGAACTTAAATATTTAGATTATTTAGGAATTAGTCTTAATTTAGATGCTTGCATTATATGTGGTAGTAAACAAAAAATCGTTACAATTGATGCAGATAAAGGGGGATTTATCTGTCAAAATTGTTATCAAAATGAGCCTCTTGTTGATGCTAAAACTCTTGAACTAATAAGAATGTATTATTATGTTGATATTAAAAGTATTAGTAATATTAAAATAAGTCCCCAAATAAGTAGTGAAATAAATAATTTTTTAAATCTTTATTATGAAAAATATACTGGTTTATATTTAAAAAGTAAAAACTTTTTACAAAAATTAATTGCATAATGAAATTTCATGATATAATAAAGGAGGTGATTTATAATGCGTGATGAAATAAAAGAACAAATGGAAAAACATAATCATTATTTAAGCGATTTCGCAACCCTCGATAATGAAGCTGTTTATTTCCACGAAGATGAAGAAGATTTGAGAACATCTTTCTTCCATGACATTGATCGGATTATCTATTCTCTAGCGTTCATAAGATATCAAGATAAGACGCAAGTGTTCTCAGAAATTAAACATGATCATATTTCTAGAAGAATGATCCATGTTCAATTTGTAAGCAAAATAGCTAGAACTATCGGTCGAGCTTTAGGCTTAAATGAAGATTTAATTGAAGCTGCTGCTTTAGCTCATGACTTAGGTCATACACCATTTGGCCATATAGGTGAACAAATATTAAATGATCTTAGTTTAAAACATCATGAAGGTTACTTTAATCATAATATTCAAAGTGTTCGTGATTTAATGAATATTGAAAAATATGGTCAAGGCCTAAATATTAGCTTACAAGTTTTAGATGCCATTATGTGTCATAATGGGGAATTTACTTTAAATAAACTTGAAGTAAAATATAAAACTAAAGAAGAATTTCTTGAAGAATATCAAAAATGTTATGAAGATAAGAATGCCCTTGCTAATCTAAAACCAATGACTATAGAAGGTTGTGTTGTAAGAATTAGTGATATGATAGCCTATCTTGGTCGGGATATTGATGATGCTATAAGACTAAATCTTATTACAAGAGGAGATATTCCTAAATCTATAACGAGCGTCTTAGGTAGTACAACTAAAGAAATAATCAATACTTGTATTTTGGATATTATTGAAAATAGTTATCAAAAAAATTATATCTTAATAAGTGATAAAGTTTATAAAGCTTTAAATGAATTAAAAGATTTCAACTATAAACATATTTATAATAAATCTATGTCTAAACAAGATATTAGTAAAATAACTTTTATGTTTGAAACTCTATTTAATACTTACTTACAAGATTTAAAAAAGAAAAATAACGATTCCCCAATTATTAGTTCATACTTAAATAATATGGTAGATAGCTATAAAAAGAATAATACTAAAGAACGTATTGTTATAGATTATATCGCTGGAATGACTGATGATTTCTTCTTTAAAGAATATGAACGCATATCAGAAAAAGTTTACTCAAAATAAACTTTTTTTATTGCAATACTAATTATTATCAATTATAATATTTTTCGAAAGAAGTGTGATTTATGAAATTTTTCGACAAAATATTTAAGAAAAAAGAAGAAAAAGATAATAGTTTTGGTAAATTCATAAAAGAATTAAGAAAAGAAAATGGTCTAAGCCAATATGAATTAGCCGACATGATTCCTATTAGTCGTGAAGCAGTATCAAAATGGGAACGTAACACAACTAAACCAAACAAAGATAGTTTAGCAAGACTAAGTCAAATATTTAATATTTCTAGTGATGAATTATTAATCGGTAAAAGATTTAAAAATATTGAAAAAGAAGAACTAGCCAAAATAACTGTTCGTTTATATGAAGCTAAGAAAAAGATCATCAAACTATTAATAATTAGTGTAACACTTATCTTTATCTTACTATTTAGTTTTCTAGCTTATTATTTTGTTACATCATATAACAGTATAAAAGTATATCGATTTAACTATAATACTGAAGAATTAACATTACAAAATGGCATATTTGTAACTACAAGAAAGAAATTATATTTTAGTATAGGTGATATTTTAACAGATAAAGAAATAACAGGTTTAAGGCTTTATTATAAAATTCAAAATGAAGAAATAGACATAAGTAGTAATGAAAAAGATGTTTTATTTTTATATGACAACTATGGTTACGATAAATTTTTTAAATATGAAGATTTAGATCAAGTATTAGATAATATGTATTTAGAAATCTTATATGAAGAAGATAATCCAGAAACAATTAAATTAGATTTTAAAGAAGATTTTACCAATAGTTTATTTTCTAAAGAACTAAAAGAAGAGTTATTTAAAAATGATAAAAATAGCAATTCTGAATTTGAATTTAGTGAAGAAATAATTAAAAGAAAATATAATAGTGAAAATGGTTTTTATAACTATACAAATAATAATATCAATTCAAATTATATAGAAGCTGCTAGAATACTTGATATAAGTATTGATGAAAATGACTATAGAAAAGAATGGTACTATAACTTTATATCTAATAATTTAGAATATCATGAATATTATAATTCTCAAGAAATTAAATATTTTTCATATTCCGAAGATAAAAATTTATGTAACGATGAATGTCAAGAAGTTATGAATACATTTTATGACTTAATGAAAGATATCTTAAGTTAAAACTTAAGGTCCATGTGAAGTCCTAGGTTATAACTTCTTGAAATGATAACATTTTTCTAGTAAAGGAGGGATATAATGAAAAAAGTTTACTATTTAGTTATTGCTTTAATGTCTTTTGTATTTATAACAAATACTTCGGCTCAAAGTATTTATTATATTAATGAAAAAGGTGTAACTTTTACCGAAGAAGAATATAATTTCTTAACTTATATGTTTTGGGAAGGCTCTCAAGATTTAATGAGCCCTGAAGATTATACAAGATTTATTACATCAGATATTATGCATGGTGAATTAGAAAAAGAAACAATTACAATTGGTAATGATGGGATCATGCCTATAGATAACACAAAAGAAGATAACAGAGCAAATACATTAAGCATTGGCAGAAGCTGTACCACTGATTGTTTTGTTTCTATAACCCTTAATTGGAAGGGAATTCCTACCATTTCTAAATACGATGTAATTGGCGCCTTACTCGTTAATTCCAGTCTAACTAATACACCTAGTACAACAGTGACTTATAATACTACTACTAAATCATATAACAATAACATGCAGAAATTTACCAAAGGAGTGAATGGTTCTTTATATAATGGCTTTGGTGTTTCTGTCGAATTACCTACATCAGGCAGTAATTTAATCGTAAATACTTTATTTAGAGCAACTGCCGGTGGTCATGTCTATGGCAGTTATCAACATGCTATGGAAAGTATAAGCTTGGCTAATAGTAAAAAATACACACTTTCACTAGCCGGTGAAGGAGGGGTATTTGATTTTTATGGAGTTGCCTATGACATATATGATCGTTCACCTGGTGTAGACATATCTTTATAAAATAGTAAAAAGTTTAACAATTCATTATCGAGGGAAATTTGAATTTTAAAACAAATTATTTATTACAGAAAAATAGAACTTTAAAAGGATAGATATTTTTAAAATATTTATCCTTTTTTGATGCTTGCTTTAAAGTTTTTAAAGTTATATACTATATTTGGTGAGATAATTATGAAAATATTAAAATATAAAAAAACTAAAAATAATGAATATAAAATAACTACTGATAAAGATGAATTTACTTTATATGATGATATAATTATTAAATATGAATTACTTTTAAAAAAAGAAATAAGTACTGAAGAATTTAAAGATATTCTATTAGAAAATAATAAACTTAAAGTATATTATGCAGCTTTAAAAATTATAAATACCAAATTAAAATCAGAAAAAGAACTAAAAGAAACTTTAAAAAAGAAAGATTATAATTCTAATGAAATTAATTATGCGATTGATAGATTAAATAAAGAAGGGTACTTAAATCATGAAATATATATTGAAGCATATATTCATGATATGTTAAATCTCTATTTAGTTGGGGAACAAAAAATATCTAATGATTTACTTAATTTAGGTTTTAAAGAAAATGAAATAAGACCTTATTTAAATAAAATAGATCCTAATATATATAAAGAAAAGATTAATAAGTATATTAATAAAAAATTAAAAGCTAATAAAAAAAGTGAATTAGAATTTAAAAGAAAAACTTTAAATGAATTAATTAATAAAGGATTTTCAAAAAGTGATATTTTAAGTATTTTAGATAATATTTCTATTGCGATTAATGATGCTGAAATTGAAAAAATAGTTACTAAATTATATTATAAATATACTAAAAAATATGATTTAAATACTACTAAATTAAAAATAAAAGGGTACTTGTATCAAAAAGGCTATTCTAATATAGATATTGATAATATAATTGATGAGTTAAAGCCATAAAAAAAAACTTCCAAAATCTGGAAGTTTTTTTAAATTAATTACTACTATCTTGTTGTTTAGCAGAATTAATTAAGTTATTCATATATTTACCATATTGACTATCAAGTTCATCATCAATAATATCTAATTCATATTCTTTACGATAATATTGAATAGCTTCAACTGCTAAACTACTATTATTTTCTAATTTTTGGTTTGTGATATCTTCCTTCATAGCTTCAACTGAATTTTCATAAGTTTCCTTTTCACCAGTTTTAGTTTTTAAAATAATGTGGTAACCAGCTTCCGTAGTAACATATTTAGATGCATATTCCCCATCTTTTAATTTACTTGCTTCACTAACTAATTCATCATAAGCCCCACTTAGAGAACCAATGTTGATTTCTCCTAAGTCGCCACCTTTATCTTTAGTTCCATCATCTTGAGAATTTTCTTTAGCTAAACTTGCAAATACTTCATTAATATCTTTTTTATCTTTTTTTGCTTTATTTAATTCTTTAATGATATCATTAGCTTTATCTTGTGCTTCTTTTTCTGCAGCTTCTTTATCTTCATCACTCATATCATCAGTAACTTCTGGAGTAATTAAAATATGTGATATTGTCATATTAGGATAAACACTATTTTCATAATAATCTTTTAATTCTTTTTCAGAAATATTATCACTTACATATTTATTAATTGCTTCATTTTGTAAATAATTCATATATAAAGCATCTTGCATAGCTTCAACACTAGGATAACCATAATATTGTTGTATTGCGTATAATAATTGTTCTTCATCATTATCTACACTTTGTTTTAATTGATCAATAAATGCTTGAGCAAAAGATTTAGCATCTTCCATTTTATCTGCAATTTCATTTTCATAGATATGTTTATCAATCATATCTATTAAAGTATTAAGCCCATATGAATTTTTAATTTTTTCATATAATTCATTAACACTTATCATTTGTCCATCTTTAAATTGAACAACTGCTTCATCTCCATTTGATAGTTTAGGAATTTTACCACATCCACATAATAGTAGGCTACAAGCCCCGATTAAAATTATTTTTTTCTTCATTTTTTCCTCCAATAAACTTATTATATCAAAAAAAAAGAAAAAAACAAGAAATTTCCATCTTTTTCTTCTAATAGTCCCCTAAATAAGTAAAAAAATCTTTTTCTTTCCTAAAAGAGCCTAGCACCATTTATTAAATTTAACGTAATATATAAGTGAAAAGACAAATAAAGGAGGAATGATTTATGAATAACTGTGGATATGGCAATGGAATCGGTGCAGCAATTATCCTAGTCTTATTTATTCTGTTAATAATCATAGTAGGAGCTTTCATTTAGTCTTTTTCTGAAACTTCGAAGGAGGTGTCCCATGGGATGTTGTAGTAAGGGGAGTTCTCAAACAAATAACTGTGGAGGATTCGGACTTCAAAATAGTGCATTCTTAATAATTGTTTTATATATTTTACTAGCAATTATTCTAGGCGGAATATTATTTTAAAGAGGGTAACCTCTTTTTTCT
>CANROL010000013.1 GCA_947632255.1 uncultured Bacilli bacterium | reverse complement strand
GTCGTAGGTTCGAGTCCTACATTGGGCGCCATTATTTGATTATTAATCTTCTAATTTAGAAGATTTTTTTCTTAATATTGACATTTATCTTAAAATATAGTATATTATAATTGCATTTTTAAGAAAATGTTAGCCGCTTATTGATGGTGCGGGGTATAAATGATTCAAATCGTGAAATGTTAGTCGCTTACGGGTGGTGCGAGTTATAAATGATCCCGATTGAAAATGCAATTAAAAGCTCTATCAAATGATAGAGTTTTTTTAACAGAAATTGGTTAAAAAATTTTCATAATATTTTCTTTATTTTTAACTTTTTAAGATTATTTTATGGTACAATATAATTGAGTTGATAAAGATGGATGTTACAATTATAATTACGAATAATAACAATAAAAAAAGAATTTTAAAAGAATTAAGTATTAAGAAAATATTATGTAATTTAAAATTTTATAGTTTTCAAGAATTAAAAAAGAAACTATATTTTGATTATGATAATAAAACATTATTTTATATTATGAATAAATATCAAGTTAATATGGATATAGCTAAAACATATATTGAAAATTTATATTTTTTACAAGATATAGATAATCCTAAAATTAAGTTTTTAAATAATTTAAAACAAGAATTAGAAGAAAATAATTTATTAATTAAAACTTTAAATTTTAAAGAATATTTAAATAATAAAAATCTTATTGTGTATCAAAATAGAGAATTAACTAAAGAAGAAAAATTAATTTTAAAAGATTATAAATATACTATAAAGAGTCTTGATGAAAATATTTTTATACCTTTAGTTTATGAAGCTGATGAAATAAATAGTGAAGTATTATTTGTTTTAAATAAAATATGTGAATTAATTAATAGGAAAGTAGAATTAAATAAAATTAAAATTGTTGCTCAAGAAGAATATCATAATATATTAAAAAGAATGTTTAATATATTTAATATTCCTTTAAATATTAATAGTAATAGTAATTATTATAGTACCTTAATCGCTCAAGAATTTTTAAATAATTATGATAATTTAGATATAAAAGATAATATAGATTTATTAAAAGAAAAATATGATGTTAATGATTTAATAACTATTATTAATAAAAGTGTTGATATTTCTAATAAAGATATAAGAAAATATTTTATAATAAATGATTTAAAAAATACTAAATTAGATAGTATTAAATATCTAAATGCAGTTAGTTTAACTAATTTAGAAGAAGTAAATAAAGATGATTATGTCTTTTTATTAGGTTTTAATATTAATGATTATCCTAAAATAAAGAAAGATGAAGATTACTTAAGTGATAAAGAAAAAGATTTACTTAATTTATCTAATTCTTTAGATTTAAATCGGTTAACTAAAGAAGAATTAATAAATACTTTAAATAGTTTAACTAATTTAGTTATTACTTATAAATTACATAATAAAAAAGGTGAATGTTATCCATCTATCTTAATTGATGAACTTAATTTAAATGTTAATAAAATAGATAATAATCCTTATATAAGTTATTCTTTACTTAATAGTAAAATAACTTATACGAATATGTTAGATAATTTAATTAAATATAATATTACTGATGAGTATTTAGGTTTATATCAAAATAGTTTAAATATTCCATATCGAGAATATAATCATATTTTTAAAGAAATTAATCTTAATTTATTAAAGAAAAGATTAAATAATGAACTTAATTTAGCTTATACTAGTATTGAAGCTTATTATGAATGTGCTTTTAAATATTATTTAAGTTATATTTTAAATATTAATAAAGAAGAAGAATCTTTTAAATTAAAATTAGGTAATATAACGCATTATATTTTAGAAGAAGCTTTAAAAAGAGATATTAATATTACGGAAGAAATTATGAATTATGTTAAAGATAATAAATATGAATTAGGGCCTAAAGAATATTTTTATTTAGAAAAATTACAAACAGAATTAATTAAAGTAATTAAAGTTATTAAAGAACAAAATAAACATTCTAAGTTAAATAAATATTTATTTGAAGAAAAATTTAATGTTTATAAAGATCAAGATGATTATAAAATAACTTTTAAAGGTTTAATAGATAAAGTTATGTATCAAGAAATAAATAATAGAGAAGTTTTAATGGTTATTGATTATAAAACAGGTAAAACAGTTATTGATTTAGATTTAATTAAAGATGGTTTACATATGCAGTTACCTATATATTTATATTTACTTAAAAAATCTGATAAATTTAAAGATGCTATTATTGGAGGTTTTTATATTCAAGAAGTTATTAATGATTTACCTAATATTAGTAAAAAAAGTTTAGATGAAGTAAGATATACTAATTTAAGATTACAAGGATATACGAATAATTTAGAAAGTATTATTGCTCTAATAGATGATGAATATCCAGATGGGCATATTATTAAAGGTTTAAAATATAGCAATGGTGTTTTAAATAATTATAAAGTTTTAAGTGAAGAAGAAATGGATGATTTAACATCTTTAGTAGATAATAAAATAGATGCCGCTATAGATGATATTTTAAATGGTAAGTTTATGATTAATCCTAAAATAAAACCATCTAAAATAAATAGTTGTGAGTATTGTTTATTTAAAGATATATGCTATAAAACTAAAGAAGATGAAGTAATATTGGGAGGTGAAGAAGATGAAGTTAACGCCTAGTCAAAGTGATGCTGTTGAAAAAGAGGGAACTAATATAATTGTTTCCGCGGGAGCCGGATCCGGAAAAACGGCGGTGTTAACCCAAAGAGTTTTAAGAAAACTTCAAGATGGGGTTGATATCAGAAAAATATTAGTTTTAACTTTTACTAATGAAGCTGCGGGGGAAATGAAAAATAGAATTAGAAAAGAAATTAAAAAAAATAACTTAAAAGAGGCTTTAGAATATTTAGATACAGCATATATTACGACTTTTGATGCTTATGCTTTAAGTATTGTTAAAAAATATCATTATTTACTTAATATTAGTCCGGAAGTAAAAATAATTGATACTTCCATCATTAATTTAGAAAAGAAAAAAATTCTGGATGATTTATTTAATGAATTTTATGCTAAAAAAGATGAAGATTTTTTAAACTTAATTAATGACTTTACTGTAAGAGATGATACCGAAATTAAAAAAGTTATTTTAAATATTAAAAATGGTTTAGATTTAAGAATTGATAAAGAAGAATATTTAAATAATTATTTAACTAATTTTTATAATGAAGAATATTTTAATAAATTAATTGCAGAATATTTTAATTATTTAAAAAATTTATGTCTTGATTTAGAAAATAAAATAATGTTATTTGGGGATCTAGTAGATAGTGAAAAATATCAAAAAGTCTATAATACTTATTCTAAAGTATTTAATCCCCAAAAGTATGATAATTTAGCTAAAGTGGATTTTAAAATTAGTTTAAGAGGTCTAGAAGATGATGAAAAAAAACTTTATCAAGAAATAAAAGATTTAGGTAATAATATTAAAGATTTATGTTCTTATAATTATGATGAATTAAAAGAAAGTTATTTTAGTACCAAAAAATATACTAGTAGTATTATTAATATTATTACTAATTTAGATAAAAGATTAACTAATTATAAATATCAAAATAATGCTTTTGAATTTAATGATATTGCTAAAATGGCTATTAAAATAGTAAAAGATAATCAAAATATTAAAGAAGAATTAAAAAATTATTTTAATGAAATATTAATAGATGAATATCAAGATACTAGTGATTTACAAGAAGAATTTATTCAAAATATTAGTAATAATAATGTTTATATGGTGGGGGATATTAAACAATCTATTTATCGCTTTAGAAATGCTAACCCTAATATCTTTAAAAATAAATATGATTTATATAAAGATAATAAGGGAGGTATTGTAATTGATTTATTAGAAAACTTTAGATCAAGAAAAGAAGTTTTAGAAGATATTAATACTATCTTTAATTTAGTTATGACTGATTCTATTGGGGGTATTAATTATCAAGATAGGCAAGCTATGATTTTTGGTAATAATGCTTATGAAGAAGAAGGTAAAACTGAGGAAAATAATCATTTAGATATCTTAAAATACACTGAAGATAAAACATATTCTAATAGTGAAATAGAAGCTTTTATCATTGCTAAAGATATATTAAATAAAATTAATAATAATTATGAAATATATGATTTTGATTTAAAAAAATTAAGAAAAGTTATTTATAGTGATTTTTGTCTTATCTTAGATCGTGGTCGAGATATGCCTTTATATAAAAGAATATTCGAATATTTTAATATTCCTTTAGAAATTAATGATGATACAGATTTAACTATGGAACAAGATATGATAATATTAAAAAATATTTTAGGATTTATTATTAAAGTTGCTAATAAAGAATATGATCAAGAATTTAAATATAATTTTGTTAGTATTGCTAGAAGTTTTTTAAAAGAATATACGGATAATGAAATATTAGATATTATTACTAATAATAAAATATTTAAAACTGATATATATACTACATGTAAAGAATTAACTAATAATATTGGTTTAAAAACACCTAGTATTATAATTGAAGAAATAATTAATAAATTTAATTTTTATGAAAAATTAATAAAAGTCGGGGATATTAATAATTCTATAGAAAGAATAGATTATATTTTAAATTTAGCTTCTAATGCTGAAGATTTAGGTTTAACTATCAAAGATTTTAAAGATTATTTAGAAGAAATGATTACAAGTGATGATACTATTAAATATAAAGTGGGTAAAAGTACTTTAAATTGTGTTAAAATAATGAATATTCATAAATCTAAAGGTTTACAATTTCCTATATGTTATTATGCTGGTTTAAAAAATAAATTTAATTTTAAAGATTTAACTAAAAGATTTATTTATGATAAAAATTATGGAATTATAACTCCTTATTTTAAAGAAGGTATTGGTACTTTATTTGTAAAAGAATTAGTTAAAAATAATTATTATAAAGAAGAAATATCAGAAAAGATTAGATTATTATATGTAGCTTTAACAAGAAGTAAAGAAAAAATAATTATTGTTATACCTGAATTTAATAAAGAAGGTCTTATTAATAACCAAGTAGATTTAAATATTGGTCTTAATTATCGTTCATTTTATGATATATTTACATCTATTAGTTTAAATTTAAGTAAATATACTAAAATAATTAATTTAGAAGATTTAGAATTAACTCATGATTATCAAAAAATAAACTTAAGAAATCCTGAGTTAAGTAAAGATAATAACAAAATTAAATTTCAAGAATTAAATACTCTTAAAGAAATAATTGATAATTCTCATGCTTCTAAAACAATTAAAGAATTAATTGATTTAAAACAAGCCCAAACTTTAGCTTATGGTACTAGTATTCATGAGATGTTAGAATTAACTAATTTAAAAGATTTAAATATTAATAATAAGTATGTCAATAATTTACAAAATACTTTTGATTTAATAACTCCAAATATATATCAAGAATTAGAATTTATTTTTAAAGAAGAAAATATAGAATATCATGGTATTATTGATTTAATGTTAGAATATCCAGATGAAATTAAAATAATAGATTATAAATTAAAGAATATCAATGATAAAGAATATACTAAACAATTAAATGTTTATTATAATTATGTAAAAAGTATATCTAATAAAAAGATTAATTTATATCTATATTCTATCTTAGATAATAATTTAAAAGAAGTACCAATTATTGTAAAAGATAAAGTAAGTAGTTGAAAAATATAAAAATAAATGTTATTATTAAAATAGTTAAAAGATAGATAAGTGGGTAAAATAATTCACAAATCTATGAAAAAAATCAAAGAATAGGAGAGATAGAAATGGAACAAATTTGCGCGGGGGGGGGGGTTGTTAATAGAATAAATATATTAACTAAAGGGGTGGTTAATATATGAAGTTTGTAACATTAAAAACTCTAGATAAAAAGAAAATACTTATAACAACTTTAATAGTAACTAGTTTAATATTAGTTATAACTATATTTGTAAGTCATGCTTCATTTACATCAACCGATCATGTAACAATCGTGGATGGAGTAATAAATTATACACCATATGATTTTAAGATATTAGGTATATATCAAAAAGATGGTGAAGATTATACAGAAGTAGAAGTAATGCCAGGTAAAGGATATACAGTAAATGTAGATAAAACATATTGTTATGTAGATTTAGATGATGAAGACAATCAAATAAAGAATAAAATATATACTAATAGTGCTGGTGAACATGTAATAAAAGAATTACCTAAAAGAAGTAAATGCATAATATATTTTGATAAAGAAAAATCACCATCAGAAAAAACATTAGCTCAATTAACAACACTAAATAAAGATTTAGTATCAAAAGGTAACACAGCTCACTTTACAGGGACTAGTTGTAGTGATGGATGTTCATTAACTGAAAATGGGATATATGAAGCAGCAGATGAAAATGGAACAACTAGTTATTATTTTAGAGGCACAGTTGAAAACAATTATGTCAAATTTGGTAAGACTGATGTTGAAATATGGTTTAAAAATAAATATTCTTGGGGTAGTCCTAAAAATTATTCATCACAGGAAGAATGTGAAAGCGATACAGGTTATAGCACTAACGCATGTATAAAACTTTATGGATATAATGAAGATATTTGGTGGCGTATCATTCGCATAAATGGTGATGGAAGTATCAGAATGATATATGCAGGAACATCAACAAATGGAAATGCGCCAGCTCAAACAGGAGCCGGAACAATGATAGGAAGTTATAAATTTAATAATTCATCTGATCAAGCAGAATATGTAGGATATCAGTATACATTAGGTGAGAAAAATGGACATACAACAGATAGTAATGCAAAAACAGTATTAGAAAAATGGTTTGCAGATAATTTAATAGATGAATATAATGCAGGATACATAGATAAAAATGCAGGATTTTGTGGTGATAGAACTGCATATGATTATGCAACATATGAAAGAAATGATAGTTTAGGAACAGGAACACAAAAGACAAACTACGGAGGATATATAAGGACCGCACGAACACATGAACCAACCTTCTTATGTGAAGATAAAGAGCATGATTTATATACAGTACAAGAAGCAAGTGAAGGAACACAAAGTTTAACATATCCAATAGGATTAACAACAATAGATGAGCAAGTATATGCTGGAAATTACTGGTTAGAAAGTAATACGAAATATTATTTATATAATAATCAATCTTATTGGACGATGTCGCCCTTTGACTTCGCTGGTTCGTCTACGGGCGTCTTCAGCGTGAACAGCCGCAGCAGCTTTACCCGCGACATCGTCGGCAACGCGTTCGGGCTCCGACCAGTGTTGAATCTGGTATCTGATTATATTAATAATGGTAATGGTACAGCAAATTGTCCTTTTGAATATTGCGCTGTTGGTACTCAGTGTAATGTTTGTGCTAAAAATCCTGGTGGTATTATTACAGATGTTACTTAATAAGTTAAAGAGTGATTAATTCACTCTCTTTTAATAATGTCAAATTAAATAAAATTAGATAATAATTATTGAGATAATAAATTATTTATGCTAATATATTTATATAGGAGGATGTTATATGTGGTGGATTATATTAGGAATAGTAGTTTTAATTATTCTTTGGGTTGTAGCAACTTATAATAGTTTAATAACACTTAGAAATAGAGTTAAAGATGCTTGGAGTCAAATTGATGTTCAATTAAAAAGAAGATTCGATTTAATTCCTAATTTAGTAGAAACTGTAAAGGGTTATGCTAAACATGAAAAAGGTACTTTAGAAGATGTTGTTAAAGCTCGTAATACTTATTTAAGTGCTAGTTTACCTGAAGATAAAATGAAAGCTGATGGGGAACTTACTCAAGCAATTAGTAAATTATTTGCTTTAACAGAAAGTTATCCTGATTTAAAAGCTAATACTAATTTTTTAGAACTACAAAGTGGACTTGAAGAAACAGAAAATAAGATTGCGGTTGCTAGACAATTCTATAATGATATTGTTATGCAATATAATAATAAAGTACAAATGGTACCTTCCAATATTATTGCTAGTTTATTTAAGTTTGAAAAAGCGCCTTTCTTTGAAGCTCAAGAAGAAGAAAGAAAGAACGTTGAAGTTAAATTTTAAGACTTACTTAGTTAAGTCTTTTTTAAGAGGTGGAAGATGAAAAAAATAATATTTTTATTATTAATATTAATACCAATTAAAGTATATGCGGCGGATGTTAAAATAACAGATTTTTTAATAGATGCTTATATTAAAGAAAATGGGGATATGGAAGTTAATGAATTAATTGGGGTAGATGGAACTTTTAATTGGTATGAAAGAGATTTAGAATATAAAAATTATAATTTAACAGGAAGTGATTTTAGTAATAATTATTTATATAATGCTACTGATATAACAGATTTTCAAGTAACAGCATTTCCTATAAATAATATAAGTTTTGATAGTTTTAATAATTTTACAGATAGTTTTAATTTAGTTAATTTTGCTTTAAATGGGGAATCTAATAAATATACTAAAGTTAATATAAGTAATGGATATCGTTATCGAATATATTATTATACTAATAATAGAAAAGTAGCTTTTTATTTAAAATATACTATTAAAGATGTTGCAGTATTACATAATGATATTGCCGAGGTATATTGGACATTTGTCCCAAGTGGTTTTGAAGTTGATTTAGAAAATATTCAAATAAAGTTACATTTACCAAATATAGATGATAGTTCTAATTTTAAAATATGGGCTCATGGTAATTTAACAGGAAATATTACTAAAGAAGATAATAAAACTATATATGCTAATATTAATGAAGTATTAAAGGGGGAAAGTGTTGATATTAGAACTACTTTTGATAAAAACTTATTAAATAATAGTGAAGTAGAAAAACAAAGTTATGTTGATGCTTTAGAGGGAATATTAGAAGTAGAAGAAGAAAGAGCTAATGAAGCTAATCAATTAAGAAAGAAATTAAAGAAACAATATAATATTGCTAAATATGGTTCTATTAGTTTAACTTTAGGAATTATTTTATTAGGTATATATTTTTATTATAAATATGGTAAGAGTCCTAAAAGTGATTATTATAGTAAATATAATAGAGAATTTATTGATGAATATAATGTTGAAGTAATAGATTATTTAATGAATAGAAAAATTAGTCCTAATGCGATGAGTGCATCAATTATGAATTTAATATATAAGAAAAATATTAAAGTAGAACAAATTTTAGATAATAAAGATAAAGAATATAAATTTATTTTAGATAATAGTGATAATATTAATGAATGTGAAGATTTATTAATTAAGTTTTTATTTGATAAAGTAGGTAAGACTGATGAGGATGGGGTAAAGAGTTTTACAACTAAACAATTAAAAAATTATGCTAAAGGTACTAAGACATGTACAACATTTGTTAATAGTTATACAGATTGGAAAAATGAAGTATTAAAGGTTAGTAAAGAAGAAAAGTTTTATGAAAAAACAGGGAAACCAATTATCATTGCAGTTTTAGTATTTTTGGTAACATTCTTTTTTTGGACATATGCTACTGCAGTTGGAGCTGATTATTTCTTAATTTCTTTATTAAGTCCTTTAGCAATTGGATTTCTCATTTTTACTTGTTTTTTACATAAAAAGACGCAACGAGGGGCTGATCATTATACCAGATGGAAAGCTTTTAAAAACTTTTTAGATGATTTTGGTGCTTTTGAATTAAAAGAATTACCAGAAATAGTATTATGGGAAAGATATTTAGTTTATGCAACTGTATTTGGTTTAGCTAAAAAAGTTGAGAAAGCTATGAATGTTAAAATAAAAGAAGTAGAAGCCTTTAATTATGATTATTATCCAAGTTTTTATTATATTAATTTAGGTGATACCATTAGTAGTAGTATATCTAATGCGATATCTAGTGCTTATCAAAGTCGAGCTACTTATGATAATAGTCATTCATCATTTTCCAGTGGTGGAGGAGGCGGAGGCGGCTTCTCATCAGGCGGTGGCTTTGGTGGAGGAGGCGGCGGTGGCCGTTTTGGTTAAAAGTTTCTTTACAAAAAAAAGTTTATTTAGTATAATATGCTGGTGATTTATATGGAAAAAGTTATCTTAATTAAATATGGGGAATTATCAACTAAAAAAGATAATATTAATTTCTTTTTAACTAAGTTAAAAGATAATCTTTTAAATATATTAAAAGATTTAGATGTTAATATTGTTTATGATTTAGGTAGAATGTTTATTTATACTAATAGTGATATTAATAAAGTAATAGATAGAGTTAAAAATGTATTTGGGATACATGAATTTAATATAGCTTATATTATAGATAATAAAGAAGATTTAAATACTTATATTTTAGAATTATTAAAAGAAAAAGAATTTAAAACTTTTAAAGTAGAAAGTAAACGAAGTAATAAAAAGATACCTAAAACTAGTATAGAATTAAGTAGAGATTTAGGAGCTTTAATCTTAAAAAATATACCTAATATAAAAGTAGATGTTCATAATCCAGATTTATTAATTAATGTAGAATATCGTTTAAATAATATATTAGTTTATTTTGAGGCTATTAAAGGTTTAGGAGGATATCCAGTTGGAACTTTAGGCAAAGGTCTTCTTATGTTAAGTGGGGGAATAGATTCCCCTGTCGCGGGTTTTCTTACCATTAAAAGAGGGGTTAAGTTAGAAGCTATATATTTTGAGAGTCCACCTCATACAAGTAGAGAAGCAAAAGATAAAGTTAAGACTTTAGCTCAAAAATTAGCTTTATATAATAATGAAATTAATTTACATGTTATTAATTTTACTGAAATACAAGAAGCTATATATAAAAATATTCCTCATGAATATTTAATTACCATAATGCGAAGAATGATGTATCGCATAAGTGCAATTATCGCCCATAATCGTAATTGTAAAGTAATAGTAAATGGGGAGTCTATTGGACAAGTAGCTAGTCAAACTCTAACTAGTATGATGGCTATTAATGAAGTTGTAAAAATACCTGTAATTAGACCTCTTGCTTGTTTTGATAAATTAGATATTATAGATCTAGCTAAAAAAATAGATACTTATGAAACTAGTATTTTACCTTATGAAGATTGTTGTACGATCTTTGTTCCTAAACATCCTGTCATTAATCCTGATAAAAATAAATGCGCCGAATATGAAAAATTAATTCCTTATGAAGAATTAATTTATCAAGCAATTAAAAATCATGAAATTATAAAAATTAGTAATGAAGATAAAAATGAATATAGTGATTTATTATAAATTAATAATATCTATATATTTAGAATATTTATTTAATAACTCTTTTATAAAAATAGAAGGGTTATTTTTATTAACAAATAAATAACAATAATTTTTAGTTCTAGTTAAAGCAACATAAAATAAACGTCTTTCTTCTTCATAAGGATATATATCTTTAGTTAATAAAACATATTTTAAGATATGTTCGTCTTTAATTTTAGTTGGTAGAGAATTAATATTATTAGTTAAATTAATTATTAAAACATTATCTTCTTCTAAACCTTTAGCTTTATGAATAGTTTTATAATAAATATAATTATTATCATAAGTAATTAAATTATTATTAATAAATTTAGAATCAATTACATGATAAATATCATTATTATTTCTTCCTAATATTAATAATTTAGGACTATTAATTAATTTTAAAGCTTTAATAAAATCTTTAGAGATATCATGATAATATAAAATAATAAGGGGTTTAGAAAGAGATTTAGAAGATTTTAATTTTTTATAAATTTGGTTTTTATTTTGCATGATAAAAGAACCAGCGACATGAATTAATTCTTGACTATTACGATAAGTATTTTTTAAATATAATTTTTTAGTAGGATAAAAATGTTTAGTAAAATTTAGAAAATTATTTAAATTACAACCAGAAAAACGATATATAGATTGAAAATCATCCCCAACAACAGTAAGTAAAGCTTTAGTTTTATTTTTAATTTCTTTTACTAAATTTTCTCTTACGGTACTAGTATCTTGATATTCATCAATAATTATATATTTATAATTATAATTAAAATTATTTTCTTTAACTAATTTAGTAGCTATATAAATCATATCATCAAAATCTATTAAACCTTGACTTTGTTTTTCTAAGATATACATATCATATATTTTTTTAATTATTAAAAGATAATTTAAATCTTTTTTAGATGCTTTTTTAATAATATTATTAAAATATTTAGTATCATAAAAATTAGCTATATATAAACTAATAAAACGATGAATAATTTTTTTATAATTTTCAAAATAATAACTATTTTCATAATTTTGATTAAAAAATAAATGTTTAAAATAATCTTTATTAATTAATGATGAAAATATTTCATCAATTAAGTATTTAAGTAAATCACTTGGAGCAATAATATAATTAAGATTATTGTTTTTTATTATTTCTAAAGCTAATTTATGAAAAGTATATACTTTATAATCTAAATTTAATTCTTGTTTTATTTTTAATTCTAAGCTTTTTGAGGCTTCATTAGTAAAAGTAAGACATAATATTTCATCTAATTTAATATTTTGATATTTAACTAAATATTTAATTTTACCAACCATAGTTAAGCTTTTACCTGAACCAGCACCCGCGATAATAAGCGTATTTACTTTATTAGTTAGGGCAGCTTTAGTTTGTTCTTTATCTAAAGTATGGCCTAAGATAGTTAATTTAATTTTAGAATTCATGTATAATCACCTTTAAATATTTAAAGATAAATAATACTTAAACTATATTTATTTTAATAAAATTATTATTTAATAGCAAGATAAAATATTAAAAATTAGTTGCTTTATTTAGAAAAATATTTTACAATAATAATACTAAAGGTGATTTAAGTTGAAAAAAGTATTTAGTATTTTAATATTATTTATTTTAGTATTTAGTTTAAGTGGTTGTTTTTCAAAAGATGAGTTATCTAATGATAAAGTATATACAAGTATATATCCAATTTATTATTTAACTAATTATTTATATGGAACAGAAAAAAGTATTAGTAGTATATATCCTACTGGGGCTGATGTTAATAATTATGTTTTAACTAATAAACAAAAAGAAGAATATCAAAAAAGTGCTTTATTTGTTTATAATGGTTTAACTAAAGAAAAAGAATTAGCAAGAGATTTTTTAAATAATAATGCTAATTTACTTTTAATAGATGTTTCTTATGGTTTAAATTATGAAAATAGTATAGAGGAGTTGTGGCTTTCCCCGAATAATTATTTAATGTTAGCTAAAAATATTAAGAATAATTTAAAAGATTATGTAACTAGTAAAATAGTTAAAGATAATATAGATAAGAAATATGAAGAATTAGAAGAAAAATTATCTTTTATGGATGCTGATTTAAGAAATATTGCTAATATGGCTAAAACAAATGGTAATTTAAATATTATTGCTTCTTCTAATAAACTTAAATATTTAGAAAATTATGGGTTTAATGTTATTGTTCTTAGTGATAATAGTAGTCAAGAGACTTCTATTAAAAGTAATTTTAAATTAGATAAATATAAAGATATATATTTATGTGATACAGATACAGAAAGTGATTTAATTAAAGATTTAAAAGATAATTATAATGCTAATATTATTAATGTAAAAATGATGTATACTTTAAGTGATGAAGAAGTAGCTTCAAATGAAGATTATTTAACTATTATGCATAATTTTATTGAAGATATAAGAAATACTGCTTTAAGTTAGGGCTTGATTAGTATTTAAAAATATTATATAATTTAAATATGATAGGAGAGATAAAAATGGAACAAATTTACGTCTGGGGGGGGGTATTTAATACAATAAATACCAATATATTAACCGAGGTGGTTAATATATGAAATTTGT
>CANROL010000012.1 GCA_947632255.1 uncultured Bacilli bacterium | reverse complement strand
ATATAAATTAGACACCGCAGCAGTTGTGGCTTTAATGGAAAAAATAAATACCCCTAAAGAAATAAAAGAAGAAAAAGAAGAAGTTAAAAAAGAAGAAACCAAAGCTTTATCAATCGATGACTTTATTGATGATTTTAAAATATAGAAAGGAATGATTAAGATGAGTAAAGTCTATTTTACAAAAGAAATTAGTAGTGCAAGCCTTGTTAAAATTTATGAGGCTTTAAAAAAAGATTTAAAAGGTCATGTTGGAGTTAAAATATCAACTGGCGAACTAGGAGGGCATAATTATTTAAAACCTGAATTAATAAAAGATTTAGTTAAAAAAGTAAATGGAACCATCGTGGAATGTAATACTGCATATGCGGGCAAAAGAAACACGACCAAAGATCATGAAGAAACAATTCGGGCTCATGGCTTTTATGATATAAGTGATGTTGATATCATGGATCGTGATGGTTCTTTAGAGTTACCAGTTAGAAATGGTGAGCATTTAAAAGTTAATTTAGTTGGCAAAAATTTAGCTAATTATGATTCTTTAATTATGTTATCCCATTTTAAAGGACATGCGATGGGTGGCTTTGGAGGCGCCTTAAAAAATATGAGTATAGGTATTGCTTCAAGTGCCGGTAAAACTAATATTCATACTGCTGGTAAAGTTAATAAACCTGAAGAACTTTGGGATAACTTACCCCTTCAAGATGCTTTTTTAGAATCTATGGCCGAAGCTTGTCGGGCTGTTGTAGATTACATGCAACCTGAAAATATTGTTTATATTAATGTTGCTAATAACTTATCTGTTGATTGTGACTGTGATTCTAATCCAGAAGCGCCTTGCATGGCTGACATTGGTATTTTTGCTAGCCTAGATCCTGTTGCCATCGATCAAGCTTGCATTGATGCTATATGGAATTCTACTGATCCCGGGAAAGAACATTTTCAAGCTCGAGTTGAAAGACAAAATGGTCGCCATATCTTACCTTATGCTGAAAAACTAGGCTTAGGTAGTTGTACATATGAATTAATTAATTTAGATAAATAAAAAAAGGACTTGTTCCTTTTTTATTTTATAATAATTTTATTATCTTTAAATTCATAACTAATTTTATAAAAATTATTTAAAGCTTTATATAAAGAATAAGTATCTTTAAGACCAATTAATTCTAAACTAGAGTGCATCGCGAGCATGGCAAGTCCTATATCTAAAGAATTAATACTTAAATGTTTTAAACTAGCTCCCGCTTGAGTAGAACCACTTGCTAAATCATTTCTTGAAGTATAATAAGAACATTTTACTTTGCTTTTTCGACAAATATTTTTAAATAAGGCTGAAGTTATTGCATTCGTAGTTCCATTCATTTCCCGCATAATTAAAATTCCTTCATTTAACAAAGGAGTATTAGTATGATCAGATTTATCATCATGATTAGGATGTCTAGCATGTGTATTATCGGCACTAATAATAACCGAATTAGCTAAACTAGAAGCTAAATCTAATTTTTTTAATTTACATATTTTTTTAATAATATCAATTAAAATATTAGAATCTGCTCCTTCATAAGTATTAGAACCAACTTCTTCACTATTAAAAATAGCTAAGATATTAATTCCATCATTAAAATTATTAATAAAAGCTTTTAAAGCCGCATAAGTACAAGTTAAATTATCTATTCTTGGTGCTACTAAAAACTCATTATTTAAAATATGTGGTTCTTCTAAATTATATAAAAATAAATCAAAATCTTTAATATGTTCTTTAATCTTTAATTTATCTTGTAATAATTTTTCTAAACTATAATTTTTATTTAAAGATATAATGGGCATTAAATCTATTTCGGTATTTAAATCTAAATTACTATTAGCTTGATCATTTTGATGAATCGCTACACTAGGAATAATCGCGACTAATTCTTTTAAATCAATTATTTGTTTTTCTAAAATATTATTTTTTTCTTTAATAATTCTCCCCGCGATACTAAGAGGGCGATCCATAAACCCATAGTTTAATATTCCTCCATAAGGGGCAATATTTAATTTTAAATAACCATTTTCATAATAATCAGGATTTGGTTTAATTAAAAAACTAGGTGTATCATTATGAGTACAAACAATTTTAAATTGTTTTTGAACTTTATCTTTCAAATTAAAAGCAATTATTGAAGCATCATTTCTAATAACAAAATATTTACCCTTAGTAAGATTCCAAACTTCTTTTTCATCAAGTTCTATATATCCATTTTTAATTAATATATCTTTAATATTTTGAGCACTAGTAAAAGAACAAGTTCCTTTTTTAATAAATTTAATTAATTCTTGATTAAAATTATTCATTTATTTCACCATTAATTAGTATGGTGCTTTTAAAAAAAATTATCAACAAATACTTTTAAAAAAAATTATCAACAAATATTTACTTTATATTAAAATAATATTATAATTATTTAACGAGGAATGATATAATGAATATAAATTTTAAAAGAATTATAGCTTATTTAATTGATATGATGATTATTACTTTTATTAGTACAGCTTTAACATATTTAAGTTTTATAAATCCTAAATATGATGAATATATAACTTATACCGAAAAATATAATACAGCCATTGAAAAATTTTATGATGATCAAAATGTTGAAGAATTTAGTGAAGTAGTAAATAATCTAAGTTATGATTTAAATAAAACAGGTTATGTTTATATTATTGGGGATATTATTATTACTTGCTTATATTTTGGCATCTTTGCTTATTTTACTGGTGGTCAAACTTTAGGTAAAAAGCTTATGAAAATTAAAGTTGTTGATTATAAAACCCATAATAATCCTAAAATTTATCAATTTTTACTTAGAACATTAATCTTAAATGGTATAATATTAAATCTTGGTACTTTAATATTAATTATGTTTAAACGCCAAACTTATTATCATTTTTATCCTTGGTTAGCTAATTTTGATACTATCTTAATGTTAATTATTATTTTAACTACGTTATTTACTAAAGAAAAAAGAGGAATACATGATTATATTGCAAAAACTAAAGTAATTGATTTAAAAAATAATAAATTAGAAGAAGAGTAATCTTCTTTTTTAACATAAATATTTAATAATTATCCAAACTATATTTAAAGAAAGAAGATATATATGAAGCTAAAATATCTTAATATTTTTTTCTTAATTATAAGTATTTTTTGTTTAATTATAAGTGGTATTTATTTTTATAACTATTATCAAGATAAAAAGGCTATTAATAATATTGAAGCAACTTTTAAAACAATCCCTAAAAGGGAAATTAATACTGATGATTTAGTTAATAAAGCTTTATATAATCCTCCAGTAAATAAATTAGATTCTTATTATAATTATATTGATATTCCTTTTTTAGATGTTGATATATCTAGTTTAAAAAAGAATAATCCTGATGTTATAGGATGGTTACAAGTAGGGAATTCAAATATTGATTATCCGCTTGTTCAAACTACTAATAATTCTTATTATTTAAATCATAACTTAGCTAAACAAACTAATGCAGCCGGTTGGATATTCTTAGATTATCGCAACAACCTTAAAAATAAAAATCGTAATACCATTATCTATGGTCATCGACGCTTAGATAATACGATGTTTGGACCTTTAATAAATGTTTTAGATAAATCTTGGTTTAATAATAAAAATAATAATATTATTCGTTTATCTAGCCCTGATGAAAATACTCTTTGGCAAATATTTAGTGTTTATAAAATCCCCAAAGAAAGTTTATATTTAAAAATAGTATTTCCCAATGATACTTATGCAGAATTTTTACAAACAATAAAAAATAGAAGTATATATGATTTTAATACTTCCATAAATACGGATGATTATATTTTAACTTTATCTACTTGTTATGATAATTTTGGAACAAGAATAGTTGTTCATGCTAAACTTATAAAAAAAGAAACCAAAGTTAATTAGTTTCTCTTTTTAATTGTTAAATTTCTTAAAGTTACACCGATAGTAATAAAACCAACTAAACCAATGATGGCAAACCATATAAGTAAATCCCCAGTTTCTGGATTATCACTTAAATTAAATATATCTTGATATTCCGTAAGAGATAATTCTTCCCCAGGTTTTAATTCATGCTCTACACCATCAACTTCAATGATGGCATCATCTGTATCTTGAGGTGCCCAAAGTGTTGGGTTATTTTCATCTTCCGTAGTATTTACTAATTTAGTTTTACTAGTCATTTCTAGTTCTGGCGCGGAATTTACATTAGCACCTTTTCCTAGTTCTATACCTCCAAAACCATTACCTGATACATCAATTGTTCCTTCAAGTCGTACATTACCTCCATTAATAAGGAGTCCTGCATTACCACCAGTAAGTTTTATATCCCTAATGGTTGCATTTACTTTATAGACTTGAATAACATAGATACCACCCCATACAGTGTTACTTTTACTATTTGTGGAACCAAAAGTACCTACATATTTCATCGTATGACCTTTACCATCAATAGTAACCGTTCTCGTAACATTTATTTTCTCGGTTGTTTCAATATCTTCGCTTAATATAATTGTATCAATACTAGTATTGGCTAAAGCTTCTTTAAGTGTCTGTTGATTATTAACCGTGGCACTAGTCTCAGCTTTAGCATTTATAAAAGGAAATATTGTTAAAACCATTAATAAAAATATCATAATCCCTGTATGTTTCTTAGCCATTTTTATTCTCCTTTCTAATTTTAGTTTGGTATTTTTACTTAAAAATATACTCGAAATATGTCGAAATTTATTGCATATATTTTTAAATTATATTGAAAAGATTACATTTATTATATTTTTTTACAAAGAGAAATGTTATAATTTAATCAATAAAAGTTTTTTTAAAAATGGAGGAAATATGAAAAAAGGTCTAAAAATTATTTTAATTGTACTGGGAGTTTTGATTGGTGTTATTATACTAGATACTATGCAAGCAAAAATCTTTGATAATAGTCCCTTACTTAAGATAAGAGATAATTTAGATGGAGGAAGTACTGACTATATTGATAAAGGTTTATTTGTTAATCATTATCACTGTAATAATAATGAAAAAGTTACTACTTGGAAAAAAGAAAAATATACTTGTCCTATATCTAATAATACTTCTAATAGGGTATCTATAAAAGCACTTCCTCTTAATGCTTTAACAGAATACAACCCAGTTAGTATAGAAGCTGAAACATTTATTTTAAGTTTATTTGAAAAATATGAATATACTACTGAAACTTGTGATGGTGAAAATAATTATAGTTTAATTGTTGATAAAAATACTTATGGAATAGAAGCCTATGGTTTTGGAATATCTGAACATAAAACCGAACTTCATATTACAGTCCCTGGTAAAGAAATAGTTTTAAATGAAGAAGATAGTCTTAAATTATTAAAGATTATAAATACTTATGTACCCGATAATTATAAACCAGTTGTTTATTGTCTAAAAGATAGACTAGGAGCTTATATTGCCGATCAATCTTTAGAATTTAAAGAAAAAGATATTACTTCTTTAATAAACATAGATAAATCTAAATTAGATTATTCATACCTAGAAACTAATGAACATGATGGCTTTTATCTTATTGTAAAAGGTAGTTATGATATTTTAAAAGAAGTAAAAAATGAATTAGAAAGTAAATATCAAAAAATAAATTATAAAAATTATGAAGGTTATGATTTATATATTTATAATGGTAATGATTTATTATTAGATGATAAAGATTTTACTATATGTCAAATAAATTAAAATAAAAATATAAAACTCTTTACGAGCCTTACCTAACTATTGTAATGGATCTATTTATTTGCTATAATGTCCTTGATAAGGGAGGTTATATTAATGAATCAAAACAAATTAGAAACAATTTCAAATCTTTTTGAAGGAAAGGAAATAAGAAGTATTTGGGATAATGAAAAGGAAGAATATTACTTTAGTGTGGTAGATGTAATTGCAGTTTTAACTAATGCTAATATACCAAGAAATTATTGGAGTGATTTAAAAAGAAAACTTAAAGAAGAGGGAAGTCAACTGCACGAAAATATCGTGCAGTTGAAAATGGTTGCACACGATGGTAAAATGCGGACTACAGATACTTTAGATACTAAAGGCATATTAAGATTAATTGAATCTATTCCAAGCCCTAAAGCGGAACCATTTAAATTATGGTTAGCTAATTTAGGTAGTGAAAGAATTGATGAAGTATTTGATCCGGAAATAGCTATTAAAAGAGCAGTTAATTATTATCGTAAGAGAGGGCATGACGATAAATGGATTGAAGCTAGATTAAAAGGAATACTAAATAGAAATCAATTAACTGATACATGGAAAAACGGAGGTATTTCTAAAGATTATGAATATGGAATACTTACAAACGAAATATATAAAGAATGGTCTGGTATGACTGCCAGTGAATATAAAACCTTTAAAGGAATAAGAAAAGAATCTTTAAGAGATAATATGTCGGATATTGAAATAATCCTTACAGATTTAGGTGAAGTTGCCACAAGAGAACTTGCTAAAGAATATAATCCTTATGGTTTAGAACAAAATAAAGTTATTGCTCAAATGGGTGGAAATGTTTCTAAAATAGCTAAAGATAATTTAGAGCAAAAACTAGGTAAATCTATAATAAGTAATCAAAATAATCTTAATTATAAATATTTAGAAGAAAACAAGTTAGAAAATAAAAATTAAAAAAAGTAAATAAAAAAGCTCGATCAATTCGAGGTTTAATTACTAAATGGTGCTGAATGACTGAATTGAACAGTCCTTTGATGCTTACCATGCATCTGTTTTACCACTAAACTAAATCAGCATATCTAAATTTTAGCAAAAATATTTCTAATTAGCAATACTTATGGTATAATTTTGAATAGAAAGATGGTGTTTAAATTGAATATACCCAAACATGTTGCTATAATTATGGATGGAAATGGTCGTTGGGCTGAAAAAAGAGGCTTGGCTCGCAGTGAAGGTCATTTAGAAGGAAGTAAAACTTTAGAAAAGATTGCTCTTCATGCTATGGATATGGGGGTGGAAGTTTTAAGTGTTTATGCCTTTTCTACTGATAATTTTAAACGTGATAAAAAAGAAGTAGATTATTTAATGAATTTAATTGTTAAATATTTTAATACTAAATTTGAAAAATTAAATAAAAAGGGGATAAAAGTATTAGTATCCGGACGGACTACTAATTTAAGAGATGATGTTATAGAAGCGATTAAGAATGTTCAAGAAAAAACCAAAGATAATAAAGAAGGTATTTTAAATATTTGTTTTAACTATGGTGGTCAAGAAGAAATAATAGATGCTTCAATTAAACTTGCTCAAGATATTAATAAAGGACTTGATATTACTAATTTTACTCGTGAAGATTTTTATAAATATTTATATCATGATTTACCCCCAATTGATTTATTAATAAGAACTGGGGGAGAGCAAAGAGTAAGTAATTTTATGCTTTATGAATTAAGTTATAGTGAATTTTATTTTACCAATACTTATTTTCCTGATTTTGATAAATCCGAATTTAATAAAGCTTTATTTATGTATGAAAATCGTGATCGTCGTTTTGGAGGCCTTAATAAGTGATATCCAAAATTTTAAATTATTTTAACCATCATCGTTTTATATTAGTTTTATTTATCTTAATTATAATTATTATTTTATTTATCTTAATTAAATTTATTCTTTTTAAAACTTATCAATTTCCTAGTTTTTCTTGTACAAATGATATTGATAATGCTACTTGTTATTACCATGATTTAATTATTTTAAAAGATCCACATAAAACTAAAGATCAAATATTTATAGAATATGAAAGTTATATTAATGAATTACAAAAAAAATATGAATTACCTGAATTTAATAATTATACAGCCTATTTATATAAATTAGCTTCTAATTATGATTTTAATATTAATAAGCGTAATGAAACTTTAAACACTTTCTTTAATAATTATGTTAATACTTATAATTTTTAGAAATTTTATCAAAAAAATACTTTATTTTATGATATCTTTTATTCTTTTAAATTAATATAAAATACGAAAGATAAGTATAATCTTACAAAAAATCTTTTTCTTTTTAAATTTTTGTAGTATAATACTTTTAGTTATTTTAAGGAGGACACTTTATGAAATTTAAAATATCACCTAAAGATTTTTTAATATTTATTATATATTGTATTGTTTTATTATATTTATGTTGTATTGCTGTATTAAATTTTTCATCATTTATTAATGAAGGTAAATTTTATGGTTTATTACCATTTAAAGCTTTTACAGGTGATTATTTATTTTTAACTTTATTTATGTTTTTTATCTCATTAGTAATTATTTTTACTAGTGTTTCTTCTTATGTTTTTAACAAAGAAAAAGGTAAAGGTATAGGCTTAAAGATTGGTGAAAAAAATGAATCAGGCTATGCTAGATGGAGTACCGAAAAAGAAATTAAAACAGATACTAATGTAGTTAAAGTAAATCCTAAAGCGGATACTCTTGCCGCGGCTGGAATTCCTTTAATTAACAATGGTAAAGATATCTATGTTGATAATGGGGAATATCATAACTTAGTAATTGGTTCTACTGGTTCAGGTAAAACTCAAACAATTGTAAAACCCATGGTTAATTTACTTGCTAAAAAAGGTGAATCAATGATTATCACTGATCCTAAAGGGGAAATTTATAAATATGCTGTTTCTAATTTAAAAGAAAAAGGTTATAAAATTATTGTTTTAAATTTCCGGGAACCGACTAAAGGAAATGCTTGGAATCCTCTTACTTTACCATATCGTTATTTTAAAAATGGTAATGTTGATAAATCTACGGAATTATTAGATGATGTTGCCCTAAATATTTTATATGATCAAACTAAAAAAAGTAGTGATTCGGATTTCTGGGAAAAAAGTGCCGCCGATTATTTTTCTGGTTTAGCTTTAGGTTTATTTTATGATGCTGATGAAAAACAAGTTAATTTAAATAGTATTAACTATATGAGTAGTATTGGGGAAGAAAGATATGCAACAAGTACTTATATTAAAGAATACTTTAATTTAAAAGGTGAAGAATCTAGTCCTTATATCTTTGCTTCTAATACGATTAATGCTCCCAATGAAACTAAAGGTGGTATATTATCTACATTTAGACAAAAGATAAGATTATTTTCTTCTCGGGAAACTTTAAGTGAAATGCTTGCTTATAGTGATTTTAAAATGGAAGATATTGGTCGGGAAAAAACTGCCGTCTTTATGATTATTCATGATGAGAAAAAAACCTATCACTCTTTAATGACCATTTTTATTAAACAATGTTATGAAACATTAATTGATATTGCTCAAGAAAACGGTGGTAAATTGCCATATAGAACTAATTTTATTTTAGATGAGTTTGCTAATATGCCTCCCCTAAAAGATGTCGATTCCATGGTTAGTGCCGCCCGTTCAAGAGATATTCGATTTACTTTTATCATTCAAAACTTTGCCCAATTAAATGATGTCTATGGTAAAGAAGTTGCTGAGATTATTAAAGGTAACTGTGGTAATCTTGTTTATTTAATATCCACTGAACTTGCTGCCTTAGAAGAAATATCTAAAATGTGTGGGGAAGTTAAATCCAAAGAAAAAGACAAAACCGCTTCAACTCCTTTAGTTACAGTATCAGATTTACAAAAACTAAAATTATTTGAAGCCATCATCATCCGTTTGCGTAAAAATCCTTTTAAAACTAAATTAGAACCTGATTTTAAAATGGACTGGGGAATAAATCGTACCGAAGAACCATATCCCGAACGGGAAACTAAAAAAATTGAATTATTTGATGTTAAAAAATTTGTTACTGAAGAAAAAAGAAAACAAATGATGCAAAATTTAGATAATCCTAATAAAGATGTTAATCCTTTTAACAATTTTAGCAATCCTTTTATGCCTAATAGCCCTATGCCATCATTTGATGCTATGCCATCATCTAGTCCATTTAACAATAATCCTTTATTTAATAAACCAATGGATTCTTTATCAGACGCGGATATTGATGCGATGATGAAAGATATAGATCGTCGTTTAAAAGAACTTGATGAAGAAGAAGCTAGACAAAATGAAAAATTAAATTCTGCTAATAATTCTTTAGAACCAAAAACGGAAGAACCATCTATGCCTGATGAAATTAAAACCGATGATTTTCTTGAAATGAAAGCAACACCAGATGAAGAAGAAACAACTGTTGAACCAACAGAAGAAGAAAATAAACCTAAAATAAATGTTGATGCTGATAGCATTATTGTAAATGATAATGTTATCACTGATGATGAATTCTTTGATGATTTCTTTAATGAATAGGCCTTTATTATAAGGCTTTTTTTCAAATTTAAATATTATATAATAGTGATAATATGAAAAGATTAGATATTAAAAACTATTATAAAAGCATGGGTACATTAATAGATATACAAAATCCTCTTGATTATAAAGAATATCATCATCCTGATAGTATTAATATACCTTATGAAACATTATTATTAAATCATAAAACATTATTAGATAAGAATAAACCATATTATATCGTCTGTCATAAAGGAACTAAAAGTCGTAAAGCTGTAAGTATCTTAGAGTTTTATGGTTATGATGTTACCCAAATGAGTTATGAATAGAAGTATTTTCTCTAGAAGAAAAACTTCTTTTTTTAAATATTTAAAAATTTCTTGCATAATTATTTAATGTGTGTTATATTATAACTGTACTAGCACAAATAGTACAAAGGAGGAAATATGCTAGAAATTAAAAACTTAACTAAAAAATTTAATAATAATTATGTCTTAGAAAAACTAAACTGTTGTATCAGTGATAATGCTATATATGGTTTAGTGGGGGCCAATGGTGCCGGTAAATCTACACTTTTAAGACTAATTAATAGTATTTATCAAGCTGATGGGGGAGCCATCTTAATTGATAATGAAAATGTTTATGATAATTTAAAACTAAAACAAGAAATGGTCTTTGTTCCGGATGATTTATTCTTCTATCCTAATTATACTTTAATGGATATGGGTGAGTATTATGCTTCTTTATATCCTAAATTCGATTTAAACTATGTTATTAACACCGCGGATAAATTAAAATTAAACATGAATGTCAAAATAAATAACTTTTCTAAAGGTATGAAAAGACAATGTGCCCTAATCTGTGCTTTAGCAACAAATGCCAAATATATGTTTTTTGATGAAACATTTGATGGTCTAGATCCCGTTATGCGTAAATTTTTTAAATCATTACTCGCTGAATCTTTAGAAAAAAATAAATCAACAATTATTATGACTAGTCATAATTTAAGAGAATTAGAAGATATCTGTGATAATTTAGGTTTATTATATAAAGGTAAAATTTTATTTGAAAGTGATATTGATACGATTAAAACTTCAATGTTTAAAGTTCAAATATCTTTAAAAGAAGATTTTAATAAAAAAACATTTAAACAATTAAATATAATTTCTTATAAAAAAATTGGAAGTATTGCGACAATTATTATAGATGATAAAAAAGGTAATGCGAAAGAATATTTAGAAAGTTTAAAACCTATAATATTAGATTTTTTACCTTTAACATTAGAAGAAGTATTTATTTATCAAATGGAGGTCTTAGGATATGAATTTAATGAAATTATTTAACGTTAACTATTTTAAAGAAAATTTAAAAAAATCTAAAGGTTTACTAGCGTTCTTTTTAGGCTTAGTTCCTTTACTTAATGTTATAATGCTTATTTTAATTAAGATTAATAATAGTGATGTCGTTCTAATGGAATTTGATAATTTAAGTATTATAACCTTTTTAGGTATGTATATTATTCCTATTGTTCTAGCCTGTAGTTTAATTGGTTTTGTCTTTAAAAGAAAAAGTGTTGATTTTGTTTTATCTAAACCCGTTAATCGTAAAAGTATTTTTATAACCAGCTTAATAGGCGGTATATTCTTAATTTTAATTTATATGCTTCTTAATTCTTTAATCTTTTTAATATTTAATTTAGTTGGTAATATAATTATTCCATTTCCTTTAATAATTGATTATTTTCTTTATTATTTAATTGGTTATATCTTTATGTTTGCAGTAGCTATGCTTGCAATATCTATCTCTGGTAATTTAATAAGTTCATTAATTGTCCTTGTTATTATTCTATGTTTAGTTCCTTTCTTAATGGCCACTAAACTAGTATTTGATACTAAATATAACAATAATTATGTTACATCATCAACTATTAATGCTCCAAATTATAGTTGTAATATCGAAAACTGCTATGCTCATTTAAATAAAAATGAATATTATTTAAATTATAATAAGACTCTAAATTATACTTTTACAGCTCCTTTAATGTTCTTAAATAATGGTAATATCACTTATAATTCTAAAAGTATAATTAAAATGAGTATTCTTATTATTCTTTATTCTCTTATTGCTTATTACTTATTTCAAAAAAGAAAAATGGAAAATAATGAAACTAGTTTTAAAAATGAAACCTTACATTACCTAATTAAAGGAATAACTTTAATACCAGTAAGTTTTATTGCTTATATAATAATGACTGAAATAGATTTTCCTACTAATATAATTATATGTATTGTAGCTATCTTAATTTATCAAACCATCTATGATTTAATAACAAGAAAAGAAATATATAAATTAAAAAAATCTTTAGTAATAACTACATTTAGTTGTATAGCTTTTATTTGTTTATTTAATATTTATGATCAAATAGATAAAACGCAAGTTATTAATTTAGATGATATTACTAGTTTTATAGTTCCAGCTTATGTTAGTAATCAAAATGGTTATTATTACACTAAAAAATATTATGATATAAAAGATAAAGAATTAATTAATAATATTATTAATGCCACATTAGAAAGTAATGATTATTCTACTTCAGCTTTAGTAACTATAAATAATAAAGTTTATCGTTTTTATATTTATGATCAAGATTATCGTGATCAAATAAGTCTTGCTTATAAAAATGCTTATTTAAAAGATTTTGCTAATACTAAAATAAATAAAATTATTTATGCAACAGATTTAAAATTAACTAAAGAATTAAAAAATATTTTAAGTGAAACTTTAAAACAAAGTAATTTAAATATTGCTAATTACCATCAAGAATTATTAACTATATATAAATATCAAAATCATGAATATAAAAGTTTAGCTATTCCTTATAATTTAAATCAAAAATTAGATCAATATGTTTTAAAAGAAAGAAATACCAAAAATGCTACGATCTTAGATCATAGTAATGATGTATTATTTTCTATTTATAATCCATCTTCTAAGTTATTTGATGATATAGATTTACAAGTATTCAGTTATGTTTTAAACAATAGTCATTCTGAATTAATTAATTATATAACTAAAGAAAATAATATTTTTACAGATAATGTCATAGAAATAGGATTTAATAATTTTGATGAATCTGGTTCTATCCTTATTGGGGATGCTCTAAAATTTAAAGAAGAATTTGAAAAATGGCAAACTAAATTAAGTAAAACTAAAGATTATCAAGAATTATTTGCAAAATATGAAGAAGGAACTAAGTAAGTATGATTATTGAAATTAATTATCAAACTAGAACTCCTATATATGAACAAATAGTAAGTGAAGTAGAACGTTTAGTAACTTTAAATATTTTAAAACCTAATACCCAAATACCTAGTATTAGAGAACTAGCTTGTAATTTAAGTATTAACCCCAATACTGTTAAAAAAGCTTATGATATTTTAGAAAGTAAAAACATTATTGTTTCTAAATCAACTAAAGGTACTTTTATAACTAATAATATCCAAGAAGCCAAAGAACAAAAAATAAACGAAACTTTAATCAAACTTAAAAATAATATTAAAGAATTAGAAACTTATGGTTTAACTAAAGAAGAAATTATGAAAAAAATTCAAGCATAAGAATAAAATTCTTGCTTTTTCTATTAAAAAGTGGTATGAATATTATAAGTAAATAATTTAAGGGTGTAAATTTTCTTCTTGCACTAACGCCTTAATTTTAAGGTTAGAGTAGGTTTATAACCGAAAGAATACATGTAGGACTGGGAGACTACTAAATTATTTTTAAAGCTCATGACATTAAGGTCATGGGCCTATTTTTTTGTAAAATATTTTTTAAGTGATTGCCATAATTATCTTGACTAACCTTAATTTTTTGATATAATTAATTTAGAAGGTGAATAAAGGTGGCAAAAATAAATAGAAAAGGATTTACATTAGTAGAATTATTAAGTGTTATAGTTATTTTATCAGTGGTAGTATTAATTGCAACTAATGCCGTTATACCTATGATGAGTGGAGCTAAAAAACAAGTCTTAGCAACGGAAGCTAATATTATGTATCCCGCGGCTCAAAGTTTATATTTAGAAGATGGTGGTACTGGTTCTAAATGTTATACTTATGAGGATTTAATTTCTTCTGGTAAAATAAGTAAAAATGATGAAGCTTATACAGGAAGTTTTCTTGTTGAAAGCAGTGGGAAAGTAACTATTTGGTTATCCAATGGTACTAATATGATTGATGGTAAAAATCCTGATGTTACGAGTGATGATGTTATTGATTCATCAGAAGAAGCATCAACAGTATGTGGAGCAAATTAAGTTAGATAATATCTAACTTTTTAGGTGGTAAAAATGATTATTGGTTCACATGTTTCATATGGCCCTCAAGGCCTATTAGATAGTGTTAAAGAAGCAATTAGTTATAACGCGAATACCTTTATGTTTTATACAGGAGCTCCCCAAAATACTCTTAGAAAAGATATTGATTTAAGCCTTGTTGGGGCTGCTCATGAATTAATGCAAAATAATAATATTGATATTAATAATGTTATTTGTCATGCTCCTTATATAATTAATTTAGCTAATAATACTACGGAAACTAAATATCAATTTAGTATTAATTTCTTAAAAGAAGAAATAAATCGTTGTACTAAATTAGGTATAAAATATTTAGTTTTACATCCTGGTTCTAGTGTTGGCCTAGATCCTCACATTGCATTAGATAATATTATAAATGCTTTAAATATTGTTTTAAAAAATGATTCTAAAGTAACCATATTATTAGAAACTATGGCCGGTAAAGGTACGGAATTAGGTAAAAACTTAGAAGAAATAAAATATTTAATAGACCATATTATTAATAAAGATAAAATAGGTATTTGTCTTGATACTTGCCATTTAAATGATGCTGGCTATGACATGGCTAATTTTGATCATTATTTAGATGAATTTTCCAAATTATTATCTTTAGATTATATAAAATGCTTACATTTAAATGATAGTAAAAACCCCATTAATTCTCATAAAGATCGCCATGCCAATATTGGCTTTGGAACAATTGGTTTTACTAATTTATTAAATATAATTAATAATCCCCGTCTAAAAGATATACCTAAAATCTTAGAAACCCCATATATAGGTAATACTCTAGAAGATAAAGAAAGACTATATCCTCCCTATAAATATGAAATAGCTATGTTAAGAAAAGGGGAATTTAACCCTAATCTCATGGAAGATATAAGAAATGAATATCAAACAAGTTAACTAAAACTTGTTTTTTATATTTTAAAAAATATATAATATCTATGTAATATTTGAATAATAATGCATATAATATAATATGTGTTGACACGTGTTAACGATAGTGCTATAATTAATACATTAGAAAGGAGGAAACGATTTGGTTGTCAAAAAAGTGATAAAAGCACTTGAAAAAGATGGTTGGATACTTATAAGTCAAAAAGGCTCTCATATGAAATACAAAAAGGATAATAAAATTTGCATAATACCCAATCATAAAGGGGATATTCCCAAAGG
>CANROL010000011.1 GCA_947632255.1 uncultured Bacilli bacterium | reverse complement strand
TTAGCTAATCGGGATAGTTATAATATTCCAGTCGTCGATAAAAATATTGATTTTAGGCGAGTTAATAATTTAAAGACTTATTTTGATCATACTGCTATTACTTTAACTACTGATTTAGATGATATTGCCTCCTGGCAAGGTGGGGATATTGTTGTTTTTAAAGGGCATATTGGTCTAATATCTGATAAACGTAACAAAAAAGGAATACCTTTTGTAATTCATCATGCTAGTAAATATCAAAAAAATTATGAAGAAGATATATTAGAAAAATCAGAAATCATTGCTCATTATCGCATAAGTTAAAAGGGAGGATTTGAAATGAAAACCTTAACTATTAAAGAACCATGGGCTAGTTTAATTATAAATGGTTATAAAACTTATGAATTTCGTTCTTGGAAAACTTCTTATCGGGGTAAAATTTTAATTCACGCGAGTAATAGTTATGATAAAAGTCTAGTAGAGAAATTTAAGAATTATCATTTAAATATTAAACCAGGTTATATTATTGGTGAAGCTACTATTACCGATATTATAAAAGTAACTCCTGAGTTAAAAGCTAAACTAATGAAAGAAAATCCTTTAGTTTATTCTAATGTTGAAATTAATTCTTATGCTTGGTGCTTAGAAAATATTAAAATATATGATAATTTTATTTACGCGAAGGGTAGCCTTAATTTGTGGGAATATTATTCTCTAGAAGAAGTATATAATAAATTTAAAGATATTAAATATGGTTATATGGATATAAATAAAGATAAACATTTAGAAATAAATAATGATTTTCAAGATAATTATTGTTTACAAACACCTGAAGAGGTTTTAAAAAATAAAATTGGGGTTTGTTGGGATCAAGTTGAATTAGCTCGTAATTTATTAAAAAATTACTATGATGTTGCAACATATTTTATAGCTTATTATGAAAAAGAAGTACCAACTCATACTTTTATAACTGTTAAATATTTAGATAAATACTACTGGATAGAACATGCATGGGAAAAATATCAAGGTCTTCATATTTATACAAGTAAAGAAGAATTATTAAAAGATGTATCTAATAAATTTGCTTTAGATAATAATGTAAATAATAAAGATTTAATTAAAATTTATAAATATAAGAAACCTAAATATCATATATCAGTTGAAGATTTTTTTAAACATTGTGAAGGTGGTTTAGAAATAAAATATTTGTTAAATACTTAAATATATGTTAAAATAACTTAGAAAAGAGGGATAATCATGAAAAAATGTGTTTGTTTAATTGGTAAACCTAATGTAGGTAAATCTACTATTTTTAATAAATTAATTAAAGAAAGAAAATCAATTATTTTAGATGAAGCTGGTATTACAAGAGATAGAATATATGGAAATGTTACTTATAATAATAAAACTTTTTCTTTAATTGATACAGGTGGTATCACGACAGAAAATGGGGATTTTAATACTGAAATTAAAATGCAAGCCCAACTAGCCATAGATGAAGCAAGTACCATTTTATTCGTGGTTGATGGAGCAAATGGTTTAGATCAAAGTGATTATTTCATTCGCGATATGCTTATTAAAGCTAATAAAGAAGTCATTGTTTTAGTTAATAAAATTGATAATGAAAAAAGAAAAGATAATATTTATGAATTTTATGAATTAGGTTTTTCCAATATTATTCCTATAAGTGGGGAACATAATTTAGGTTTTAAAGAATTATTAGAATTAATTACTAAAGATATTAAAGATGATATAAATGATGAAGAAAAAATCCCTCGTATTTGTATAATTGGTCGTCCTAATGTTGGTAAAAGTAGTTTAGTTAATGCTTTAATTAATGAAAAAAGATCAATAGTGTCATCTATCGCTGGGACTACAAGAGATTCCATTGATACTAAATTTACTTATAATAAACAAGAGTATATTATTGTCGATACCGCGGGTATGCGTAAAAAAGGGCGAATTTATGAAAATGTTGAAAAATATAGTTATTTAAGAAGTATGCGTTCTATTGATGAAGCTGATGTTTGTGTGGTCGTAATCTCGGCTGAAGAAGGAATAATTGAACATGATAAACATATTTTAGGATATGCCCTAGATGCAGGAAAAGGGGTAGTAATTGTTGTTAATAAATGGGATACGATAACTAATCCTAATGAAGAAATAAAAATATGGCAAGAAAAAATAGCCCATGAATTTCAATTTGCTACTTATATTAATACCGTCTTTTTATCAGCCAAAAATAAAAAAAGAATTCATACTTTAATGCCTGAAGTAATAAGAGCTTATGAAAATAATCAAAAAATAATTCCTACAAGTTTACTTAATAATGTTATTACAGATGCTGTAAGCTTAAATCCTCCTCCAACTTTTAAAAATATGCGTTTAAAAATTTATTTTGCTTCTGTAACTGATTTAAAACCTCCAAAAATTACTTTTCAAGTTAATAATAAAACATTAGTCCATTTTAGTTATCAAAGATATTTAGAAAATAAAATTCGTGAAAATTTTGATTTAGTTGGTACACCAATAGTTTTTCAATTTAAAAACCATTCTGAAAAATAAGTTAGTTTTGACCTAACTTATTTTATATTTCATAATAAAATTAATTGGCATTTATGCCATCTTAGACATGTTTTACTTCACTAAAGATAGTATTTCTTGTTTAGATAGTTTAGTATATTTAATAATAGTATCTATTGCTATATTATCTTTTAACATCTCTTTGGCTGTTTCTAATCTAGTTTGTTTGACGCCACGTTTGATGCCTCGTTTTTCGCCCAACATTAAACCACGCTTTTTGCCACGCTTTTCGCCATCTCTTTCGCCATAGTATCTTTCTTCTGCTAGAGCATCTTGTAAGGCTGTCTTAGATGTTTCCTTATACCATTCTTGTACTACTCTTATTGAATTTTCCATTATTTCATCATCCTTTCCAATTTCTTCTAATTCATTAATTGAAGTAGCATTTATAAATCTTAGCCATTTATAAAATCTTTTATTAGTTAAAGTATAAGCAATTTCTTTTGTTAAGTCAAGTCTTATTAAGTAACAACTTATATCACCATCTTTTATTACTTTTATCTCTGGTGTTTTAACATAATGATATTCATTTATAACATTTTTATTTAAATTTTTAAAATTACCTTGCATAAACACTATGCCTATTATTTTATGAATATTTTCATATTTAATTTTACCACTTGGCATTTGATTGCTATATAACCTAGTTAAATAACACATCGTCTTTTTATGTTCATGCATGCCAAAATTATTTTTAAACATTTCAATACAAACAATATCACCATTACTTAGTGTTGCTATAACATCACCAGCATATACTTTAATATCTTTAGTATTAGGTAGAATTGAAGCTTCAGCATCACACTTAACAGCATAAAGCCTTTCTTTAATACCTTTAACATCTAAAAAAGAATTTACTAAATCTTCTAAGACTAATTGATTAGAAAATATTTTCTTAAATAATAAATCTTCTTTTAGATCAATTTTATAATTTGTATTCATCAAAAAAAATCCTCCTTTCACTATTATTTATTACCCAAAAAGTTGTGATTTCCTTTTTTTTCTGTAATTTAGGGAACAAATTTGGGAATTTTGAACATTTTTCGACAAAAAAGTCATAATTTTTTATGACTTTACTAAGGGTTTATCTTTAGCATCTATTCTTTTAGCATTAACAATTCTTGCTTTATCATAAGTTACTAAATTTTCTACATCAATATTTAATTTATTAGCAATTAAATCAATATAATCAATAGAAATATTTTTACGTCCTCGCTCTACTTCGGCATAGTACTTAAAATTAAGTCCCAACTCCGTATAAAATAATTCCTGACTTTTTCCCTTTTTGTAGCGGTAATATTTTAAGTTATTACCAATGATTTCTCTTAAACTCATACATTTACTCCTTAAATTTATCTTATTGGTAAAATTTACCAATGTCTACCCATTCATAAATGCATAAAAGTTTGACATAAAATAAAAATTATTATATTATATTTTTGGTGATTTATATATGGCTAAAAACATTCCTAAAACTAATACTTTACTAAAACAAATCCGTCAAGCTCATGACTTATCATGCCTTGAAGTTGCTAATAAAGTTGGTATATGTAAAGCTTACTACTGGCAAATAGAAAATGGCCACAGGCGTATATATTATGATTTAGCTATCAAAATAGCCGCGGTCTTTAATAAAAAACCCGATGATTTATTTTATGATTATTATAAATAACTAATGCTAATTATTTACATATAATAATTTAGGAGGTTTTTATATGTTAAATGACTCATTATTTAAAAAAGTAGAACAAAAAACCAAAGTTGATAAAGATACAATTATTAACCTAGCCCAAAAGTTACAAAACGGCAATATGAAAGATGAAAAAACCTTAAGTGAAGTAATAGATACTTTAAGTAAAATGACTGGTAAAAAAGTAAATAAAGACTTAAAAGATAAAATAATTGCTAAAGTTCTTAATGATGAAGTTCCTAAAAATGTTGATAATATGTTTTAAACTAACAAAAATACTAATTATGTAAAATTTTATTTGCAATTATGAATAGTTTTTTGTTATAATAGCTATTAGGTGGTTTGATATGGAAATAAATAATATTTCAGATATTGTAGAAAATGTTAAAAATATTGAACTAGGGTGGGTTGATAATGAAAAGAACTATTACTATAATAGTGAAAAGAAATTAAAAAAAAGATTTTCTTTAGCTACCCCTGAAGAAACACTTACTAATAAAATAGGTACTAGTTATGACATCGTAGAATTAGAAAGAAATTATTTAAAAAATCTTAATGTTAAATTTAATACTTATTTTATGATTTATTATGAACCTAAAAGAACCTATACTCATACATTTATTGTTTATGAAGAAAATGATAAATTTTATTGGTTAGAAGGTTCTTGGTCTAAAGAATTAGGTATTCATGAATTTATGTCTTTATATGATTTAATTACTTATGTTAAAGACTTATTTACTGAATATAATTCCATTAGACGTATGGATAAAGATTATTTGTGTATTTATAAGTATAAAAAACCTAAAGCTCATATAGGTTTAAAAGAATTTTATAAACATTGTGAAAATGGTGAAAATGTTTTAATTTAGACTTGTCAAAATTAAAACATTATGCTATTCTTTATTTAGAAAGCAATTATTAAAAGACATGATTTATAATAATTTTTATATAGAGAGTTAACATATGGTGCAAGTTAATTAAAAATATTATAAATTACTCCTTTTATAGTGATATAATAATATCCGGTTAAACCCGTTATAGTGTAATTAAGTAATATAAAGGATGGTACCGCAGTATTTGCTCCTTGCAAATATGTGGTATTTTTTTCTTTGAAGGAAGTGATTATTTGAGTTATGATTTATACATCGATAGTAATATTTTAGTTTATTATATTAAAGATATATTACCAGAAGCTTTAAATGAAGATTTAGAAATAGTTATAAATATATGTAAAAAAAAGATTAGAGAATATGAAGAAACAGAAATAATCTCTAAATTATATAAAGTATATGAAACTGAATATTCTATATCTAAAATTAATCAAGCTATATATTTATTATTAAATATATTTAAAAATAATTATCCTGAATATAAAGAAAATATTAATCGATTATTAAAACTTATGAAAATAAGAATATATGAAGAAAAGAAAGAGAGTTTAAAAAAATGATAAATATTAAAGAAAATGAAAAATTAAGTATTTTAAATCATAGTTGTGCTCATTTATTAGCCCAAGCAGTAAAACATTTATATCCCAAGGCTTTATTTTGGGTTGGACCAGTTATAGAAGATGGTTTTTATTATGATATTGATTTAGGGGATATTACTTTAACTGAAGAAGATTTACCGGCAATTGAAAAAGAAATGAAGAAAATTGCTAAAGATGGTAAAAGAATTATAAGACAAGAAATATCTAAAGAAGAAGCTTTAGAAAAGTTTAAAAATGATCCTTATAAATTAGATTTAATAAATAGAATGGATGAAGAAAGTACTATTATTAGTTGTTATACTCAAGGGGATTTTACGGATTTATGTCGTGGTCCTCATGTTGAATCTGTTAAATTATTAAAATATTTTAAATTATTAAAAGTAAGTGGTGCCTATTGGAAAGGTGATGCTAAAAACCATATGTTACAAAGAATATATGGTATCTGTTTTGAAACTGAAGAAGATTTAAATAATTATTTGCAAGAATTAGAAGAAGCAAAAGAAAGAGATCATCGTAAATTAGGTAAAGATTTAGGAATATTTATGACTTCTGATTTAGTAGGTAAAGGACTTCCTATGTATTTACCAAATGGTTATATTATTTGGGAAGAATTAGAAAATTATATTAAAGGTAAAGAAAAAAAACTTGGTTATAAACATGTTTTAACCCCACCTCTAGGCAATGTTGAATTATATAAAACATCAGGTCATTGGGATCATTACAAAGATAATATGTTCCCTAAAATGGAAGTAGAAGGGGAAGAATTTGTTTTAAGACCAATGAATTGTCCTCATCATATGATGATTTATGGTAATGAAATTCATTCTTATCGGGATTTACCTATCCGTATTGGGGAAATTGCACGAGATTGTCGTTTTGAAGCCAGTGGAGCTTTAAAAGGTATTGAAAGAGCGAGAACTTTTTGCCAAAATGATGCTCATTTATTTGTAACTGATGAACAAATAGAAAGTGAATTTAAATTAGTAGTTAATTTAATATTAGAAGTATATAAAGAATTAGGTATAACTAATTATCGCTTTGAATTATCTTTAAGAGATCCTTTAGATAAAGTTAAATATTATCCTGATGATGATATGTGGAATAATGCTGAAAATACCTTAAGACAAGTATTAAATGATATAGGTCTAGATTATGTTGAAAAAATTGGGGAAGCAGCCTTTTATGGTCCTAAACTTGATGTTCAAGTAAAACCCGCGGTAGGGAATGAATATACTTTATCTACTTGTCAATTAGATTTTTGCTTACCAATGCGTTTTAACTTAAATTATATTGCCAAAGATGGAACTAAAAAAACACCAGTAGTTTTACACCGTGCTATATTTGGTAGTCTAGACCGTTTTATTGCGTATTATATAGAAGAAACTAAAGGTATCCTTCCTTTATGGTTAAGTCCTATACAATTAAATATTATCCCAGTTAACAATGAATATCATTTAGAATATTCTAATAAAATATATAATTTATTAAAAGAAGAAAATATTAGAGTAAATCTAGATGATAGAAATGAAAAATTAGGTTATAAGATGAGAGAATCCGTACTTAAAAAAATACCATATGCCATAATAATAGGTAATAAAGAAGTAGAAGATGAAACTATTAGTTTTAGACATCTAGGCACAGAAGAAACCAAAACTCTAAAAATAGATGAATTTATTAAATTAATCAAAGATGAAATTAAAAACAAAGTTAGGTAATTCTAACTTTTTTACTTGCTATTAACTAATTTATAAGCTATAATTTATATATAGTAGAAAGAGGATAAATATGAAGAATAAAAATTTATTAATCTTAGTAGCTATCTTATTAGTCTTAACTATTGGAACAACTTTTGCTTATTTTTTAGTTCAAACAAACGCTACAGGTACAGGAGGTTCCGTAACATCTAATACTGCCAAAACTTTAAAAATAACTTATGATGCCAAAGATAGAGTAACTAAACCCTTAGCCAAACCAGGTGATAAACTAACTAAGGATATATCAGTCACCATAGAACCAGGAACAGACTTTAATGAAGCAACATATGGCATATATCTAAATATAACAAAAAATACATTTAAGAAATGTAATGAAGAAACATACAACGATCAAAATAATATATGTGCACAAAATGCTCAAGAATTAACTTATATCCTAAAAGATCAAAATGGAAAAGAAATAGGAAAAGGTGATTTAACAGGCAAAGAAAGTGGCAAAGTAACATTAGCCATCGAAACCAAAACAGTAGATAAAACAACAACATACACATATACATTAGAAATAGAATATAAAGAAACCAATCAAGATCAAAATCATAATGCCAATGCTGAATTTAATGGTGATGTTGATGTACAATTAACAGAAAAACCACTAACGGCAGCAACTTTAATAGCAAACCATGTATGCACTGTATCCTCAGATGTAATAACTGAAGAAGATGCCCAAAATTGTTTAGTAGATGAAAATGGATATCGCTTTGAAGGACCAGATCCTAATAACTATGTAAGATTTAATAATGAACAATGGCGGATAATAGGGGTATTTAATGTTGAAACAGAAGATGGACCAGAACAGTTAATAAAAATAATTAGAACAAAAAGTGAAGCAAAGGCATGGGATGAAACGTATTCCAAAGATTGGGAAAGACCAGCTACGTTAAACAATTATTTAAATAATACATATCTAAATACAATAAGTGAAATAGATAAAATAGCCAGTGTTAAATGGAATATAGGACCATCTACATCTTATAAATCAACAGAAACAGTATATACAGATGAAACAAGAATTAAAACAACTAATAATTATAAAGTAGGCTTAATGAGCTTAAGTGATTATGGTTATGCTACCTTAAATAATACATGCTATAGAACTAAAACTATAGATAATTATAATAATACTGGTTGTTCAGACAAAGACTGGATATATGATAGTAATGAGACATGGACGTTGACTCCCAATGAGGGAAGTAGTAACGTTCATTATGTGAACAAAGGTGGCCAAGCGCCTTATAATATTGCAAACCCTGGGTTTAACACCCGTCCAACTGTCTATCTAAAATCTTATGTCTCTTTAACTGTTGGTTCAGGTTTAGGTGATCCTGGTAGTTCTACTAATCCTTATATTGTAAATTAAATAAAACATAAAAAAAAGAAGTTGCCCCCTGAAGACAACTTCTAAAAGAATAAAAAGGGGTTGACTAGTGTGATACTAGCACCAATTCGCCTTTAAGTGAATTGGTGATGTTTATATTAATCGAAAAGATAAATTTTGTCAAGTATTTTTTGGAGGTTTTATAAATGATTTTAAAAAAACCATATGCTTTTATCATTAAACATATTAAATTATTTCATTTATTATTATTAATACCTATGATATATTTAATTATTAAAACTAGAGATATTTATCTTTTTTTTAGTAATTATGTTCAAAATGAATATACTTTTTATGATAGTACATTAATATCTACTTTATCAAGTAAATATATTAATATCTTTATGTATATTGCTGTAGTATCAATAATATTAATATTACTAATAATAAGTTTTGTTTTACAAAAAAAAGATAAAAATACTAAAATGTATAATATAGGTATTTTATATTATATTATTATCTTCTTTTTAATCACAGGTAGTATTAGTATTTTTAATATGGTTGAAGAAAGTACTTTAAGTAATTCTTATGCTAATATAATAAGAGATTTATGTTTTATAGTATATTATAGTGAATATTTTTATATAATATTTAGTTTTATTAAAGGTATTGGTTTTAATATTAAACATTTTAATTTTAAAAGTGAATTAGATAATTTAGAAATAGATACTGAAGATAATGAAGAATTTGAATTATCTATTAACAGTGATACTTATAAAGCTAAAAGAAGTTTAAGAAGATTTCTAAGAGAATTAAAATATTATTATTTAGAAAATAAATTTGTTTTTACGATTATTTTTATCTTTTTAATTGGGGGTTTAGGAACATATTTATATTTAAATATAGAAGTATATCATAAAGAATATAACGAAACTGATAATATTAATTTTGGTTATATTAATTTTAAAATAAATAATTCTTATTTAACTGATATAGGCCTAAATGGTCGAACTATAAGAGATGGTAGAATGTATTTAATACTAGATATGACTATAACTAATCATAGTTATCAAGATCGAGATTTAAATTATAGTAATATTATTTTATCTTTAGGTGATGAAAAAATAGTTCCTAATGTTACTTTAGGTAATTATTTTAAAGATTTTGGTAATATTTATACTGGTAATATTATTAAAAAAGATAGTACTAATGATTATTATTTAATTTATGAATTTTCTAAAGATATTAAAGCTAGTGAATATGCAATTGAAGCCTATAATGGTGCATCTTCTCTAGGTGGTATTGGTGTTACTAACATTCATATTAATTTAGATCCTCTTACTGTTAGTAATAATAATGTTACTAACAATGTTAATCTTAATAATCCTATTGATTTAAGTAATACTAATTTATTAAATAGTAAAGTAACTATTAAAGATTATAGTTTTACTAATAGATATGTTTATACTGTTAATAATACTCTTTATGATATATATATTAATTTAAGTCAAGATTTAAATAAAACTTTAATGGTTATTGATTATGATTTAACATTAGATAAAAATAGTAAATATATGAATTCCTCTAATGATTATAAAAACTTTTTTGAAGATTTTATGACTATAAAATATACTGTAAATAATGTAGAATATACTAGTAATGTTAAATTATCTAATCCTAAGAATTATCAAGATAAATTAGTATTTAGAATTAATAATAATATTATTAATGCTGATAGTATTAAAGCAATTATAACAATTAGAAATATTAGTTATAGTGTTAAATTAAAATAATATTAAATATTGCAAATATTTTAAAATTAAAGTATAATTTATTTATAAATATAGGAGGCTACGATTATGCGTAAGATAATTGCTAGTTTAGACATTGGAAGTAGTAAAATTAAATTAGTCGTTGGGGAATATCTTAAAAATTCTCTAAATATTCTTTGTGTTGTAGAAACTGTTACGCATGGTCTAAAAAAAGGTTTAATTATCAACAATGAAGCTTTAATTACAACTTTAAAAGAAACATTTCATAAAGCTGAAGAAATGCTTGGCCTTCCTATTAAAGAAGTAGTTTTAAGCTTACCTGCATATAATACGGAAGTTATTACTAGTGAAGGGGCTACGACTATTACTAGTGAAGATCATTTTATCAATTATCAAGATTTAATTAAAGCTATGGAAGCTTCTAGTTATGGTAAAATATCTAAAACGCAAGAATTAATTACCATAATTCCTATTCAATATAAAATAAATGAAGATGAAATAGTTAAAAATCCTATTAATTTAAATGCTGATAAATTAACTACTAAAGTTGCTTTAGTAACTATACCTAAAGCTAACGCTGTAGAATTTTTAAATATCTTAGATAATATTGGTGTTAAAGTAATAGATTTTACTACTACTTCTTTGAGTGATTATGCTGCCAATAGAAATGATACTTTATCTTCTTCTTTTGGTGCTATTGTAAATATTGGGGAAGAAACCACGACCGTATCTATCTTTAATAAAGGAATATTAACTAAAGCCGAAGTTATTGAACTAGGTGGCGCTAATGTTGATAATGATATTGCCTATGTTTATAAAGTAACAAAAAAAGATGCTAAAGAACTAAAAGAAAATTTAGGTCTAGCATCTCATGATTTAGCTCAAGCTGAAGAAAAAGCCGAATTAACAGATCGTCTAGGGGAAAAAATAATTATTAATCAAGTTGATTTAAGTGAAATAATTGAAAGTCGTTTAGAAGAAATATTAAACTTAGTTAAAAAACAAATAAATTTATTAACTAAAAAAGATATTCAATATATTTTACTAACAGGAGGAACGACTGAAATAAGAGATTTTAATATTTTGCTAGATAAAGTCTTTACTAAATCAACAATTCTTGGTAAAATAGATAGTGTAGGTGTTAGAAGTAATAAATTTAGCACCAGTGTTGGCACTATTAAATATTATAATAATCGTTTAAAATTACAAAATAAAGAATATTGTTTATTTGATAGTGATGAGTTAGAAATATTAAGTGGAAATCATAAAAAAGTAAATATTAATGAGAATTCTATCTTAGGAAAAGTATTTGGATATTTTTTTGATAATTAAAAAGGAGAGTGCAAAATGAACGGTTTAGAAATGGATCAAATAGCTAAGATTAAAGTTATTGGTGTTGGTGGCGGGGGAAATAATGCCGTTAACCGCATGATTGATGAAGGAGTAAAGGGAGTTGAATTTATAATTGTAAATACTGATTTACAAGTCTTAAATGCTTCTAAATGTGAAAACAAAATCCAAATTGGGGCTACAATTACTGAAGGCCTAGGTGCCGGAGCTAATCCCGAGATTGGTCGCGCTGCGGCGATTGAATCTAAAGCTGATTTAGAGGAAGCTGTAAAAGGTGCTGATATGGTCTTTGTTGCCTGTGGTATGGGTGGTGGAACTGGAACTGGTGCTGCTCCCGTTATTGCCGAGATTGCTCAAGAATCAGGTGCTTTAACCGTCGGTATTGTCACTAAGCCATTCCGTTTTGAAGGAAAAATAAGAATGGAAAATGCCTTATTAGGCTTAGAAGAATTAAAAAAACATGTTGATACTCTAATAGTTATTCCTAATGATAAATTAAGAGATATAATTGATCGTAATACATCATTTAAAGATGCCTTTAAAGAAGTTGATAATGTTTTACGTCGTGGTGTTCAATCAATATCTGATTTAATCGCTGTTACTGGTATTATAAACCTTGACTTCGCGGATGTTAAAACAGTCATGGAAAAAAGTGGTACTGCTATCATTGGTATTGGTTGCAATGCTGGGGAAAATAGAGCTATTGAAGCTGCTCGTCAAGCTGTTGCCAATTCCTTACTTGAAGCTACAATTGAAGGTGCTACTAATGCTATCGTAAATGTAACTGGTGGTCCAAACTTAACCTTATTTGAAATTGAAGATGCAGTTGAAACAGTTAGAGCCGCGGCTAATAGTGATGTTAATATTATCTTTGGTGCTATTCAAAATGATAACTTAACTGATGAAGTTATTGTTACCGTAATAGCAACCGGCTTTGAAAATGAAGGTGAAGCTGAAGAATTATTATTCCAAGATGATTCTAAAATGCCTCGTCGCAGAACTCCAGAGCCAACTCCTGATTTAGATAATGAATATGATATACCACCATTTTTAAGAAATAAAGATCATTTTTAAAACTAATTAGCAATAATTAGTTTTTTAAAATAAAGAAAGGGTAAAATGCTTATGAATATTTTAATAATTCCTTCTTGGTATCCCAATGGTGATGATAAACTAATGGGTATTTATCACAAAGAATATGCTGCGGCTTTAGCTAAAAATCCTAACATTCATGTTAATATGTTATTTATTGAACGAGCTCGCCTAAATGCTCCTTTTAAATATTTATTTATGAAAAAAGAAGAAATAATTAGCGAAGAAAATTACCAAGTATATATAAAAAGAATGTTAAATTTAGAAAGAATAAATAAAAAACTTCAATTAAAAAGATATATTAAAGTTCTTGATAAAGCTTTTAAAAAATATTTAAAGAATAATCCTAAACCAGATATCTTACATGCTGAAGTTACTATCCCAGCTGGTTATGCCACAACTATTTTAGGTGCAAAATATCATATACCTGTTTTAGTCACCGAACATGCCTCTTATTATTCTGATTTTTTTCATGGTTATTATAAAGAATATGGTGAGTTTGTTTTAAAACATGCTTATTTTAGTGCCGTAAGTAAATATATGTTAAAAGATATTCCTAGTAAAACTTATTATTTACCTAATTTAGTTGATACTACTGAATTTAAAAAAATAAAACGTCCCCTTATTAAAGATTTAAAAATAGTTAATATCTCGGCTTTTAGAAAAGGAAAAAAGATTGAAAATTTAATTTTAGCTTTAAAAATAATAAGAGATAAAGGTTATAATGCTACTTTAACTTTAATCGGGGATGGATATTTAATGGATTATTATCAAAATATTGCTCAAGAATTAAATTTAACATCTTATATTAATTTTGTTGGTCGAAAAACTAAAGAAGAAATTATTAATATTTTAAAAGAAAATAATATTTTTGTAATTCCTAGTATTAAAGAAACATTTTGCATTCCTGGTATTGAAGCTCTAGCAAGTGGTATGCCTGTTGTATCAACTAGATGTTTAGGTCCTGAAGAATATTTAGATAACAAATGTGGCAAACTAGTTCCTTTAGACGATGTTGATGCCTTAGCAAGTGCCATTATTGAAGTGTATTTAAATATTAAAGAATATGATCCTCTTTATTTAAGAAAAATTGCTGACAAATTTTCTAGTTCTAATGTAACTAATATGGCTCTTAAAATATATGAAGAAATATTAGAAAATAAAAATTAAAATCTTGTCAAGCAAAATGGTCTTTGCTATAATAAAAATAGGTGAATGATATGGGTATAGTATCTTATGCCTTAAAAGGCAATTTAAATAATTTTCTAAAAAAGTTAGATCAAATATCTAAAGAAAAACAAATAAATAAAATAAAGTTATTTAATAAATTTATGATTTCTTTTATTAAGTATGGTTTTGGTTATAGTGATTTTTTAAATTATGAATTATATTTAAAAAAACAAAATGAAATAAAAGAATATGCTTCTATTAAAGATCAAGATAAATTTTATGAAATAGTAAGTCCTAGTGAATATAAAACATTTTTTACTATTAAACCTCAATTTTTAAAAAATTTTCAAAAATATATTGATCGTGATTTCTTTTATCAAGGTTCAAAAGAAGAATTAGAGCATTTTTTAAAGAAAAATAAAGAATTTATGATTAAACCTGTTGATGGTTTAGGTGGTCGTGGTGTAGATAAATTATATTCTAAAGATATTCAAGATCTTGATGCTTTTTATCAAGAATTACAAGATAATAATTTATTTTTAGAAGAATATGTTATCCAACATCCTAAATTAAATGAATTTGCTTCTAACAGTGTTAATACTATTCGAATTTTAACTTTTAATTATCAAGATCACAGTGAAGTTCTTTTTGCTACATTAAGAATTGGCAATGGTGCTAGTGTTGATAATTTCCATCAAGGTGGCATGGCTGTTTTAATTGATTTAAATACTGGTGAATTAATCGGGGATGCGATAGACAAAAACTTAAATCATTATGAAAAACATCCTACAAGTAAAATTAAATTCGCGGGCTTTAAAATACCTAATTGGGAAATAGTTAAAAAAACAGTTTTAGAAGCTTCTAAAGTAAATGAACATATTCACGTCGTTGGTTGGGATGTTGCCGTTACTAAAGAAGGTTGTACTTTAATAGAAGGTAATCGTCGTCCTGGTTTTGATATAGTTCAAGTAACATCTAGAAGAGGTCGTAAAGACTTAATGCGTCATGTTTTAGAGGAAATAAATAAGCAAGAACATACTCATTATAAAATATAGAAAAGAGGTTAAATATGGTTTATTTAGATTATAGTGCCACCACTCCAGTTGGTTTTGAAGTATTAGATACATATAATAGAACATGTAAAGATTTCTTTGGTAATCCTAATTCTTTACATGAACTAGGAGTTAAAAGTAAAAATTTAATGAATAGTGCTACTAAACAAATCGCTGAAATATTTAATATTCATGAAGATGAAATAACTTATACTTCTGGTGCTACCGAAGCTAATAATATAGCTTTAATAGGTATAGCATTAAAAAATCATAAAAAAGGGGAACATATAATTGTTTCTAAATTAGAACATCCTTCTATCTATGCAATATGTGATTATTTAACTAGTATAGGTTTTGAAATAAGTTATGTTGAAAATGATAAAGAAGGTTTAATAGATTTTGATAATTTAAAAGAATTAATAAGACCAGATACTATATTAGTTAGTATTTGTGCTGTAAATTCAGAAGTAGGTATTAGACAACCTCTTAAAATGATTAGACAAATTATTAAAAAAGAAAATCCCAATACTATTTTTCACTCTGATATGACTCAAGCTGTTGGTAAAGTAAGTGTAAATTTACATGATACTGATTTAGCTACTTTCTCTGGTCATAAAATATATGGTCCTAAAGGTATAGGAATATTATATAAAAGTCATGAAGTAAATATTGAACCTTTATTACATGGTTCAGGAAAAACTAACATGCTAAACCCGGGAACCCCACCTTTACC
>CANROL010000010.1 GCA_947632255.1 uncultured Bacilli bacterium | reverse complement strand
TAGACTCAGCAGTTGGATATCAAAAATCAGCAATAGAAGAATTAATGAATAATACTGCAATGACAGCTCAAACAGGTGTTATAAATTCAGAAGTAGAATATGATAGAAAAACAACATTAGTTTATGATCCTGATACTAAACAATATGTTCAAAACTTAGGATATCATTTACAAGATGTTAATTTAGGTTTAAAGCTGGCTTTGGCTATTAGTTTGCATAATATTCCTGAAGGTATATCTATAGCGGTGCCTATATATTACGCAACAAATTCTAAAAAACAAGCTTTACTTAAAACTTTTTTATCCGGTATTGCAGAACCCATTGGGGCTATAATTGCTTATATATTTTTAAGTAAATATATTACAAATACACTTATTAGTTTAATTCTTATTTTAGTGGGTGGAATAATGATTACTTTAGCTATAGAAGTAATACTTCCTAAAGCTCAAAAGTATAATTTAAAAAAGCCTTTAATAATGGGTTTAATAATGGGTGTAGGATTAATATTATTTAATTATTTAGTTTTTAATTAGGAGGGTAATAGTTAAAAATATTTTTCGAAGTTCTAGTTAACATAAGATACATTTTGCGAAATATATATTTGAAAGAAATAAACTATAAATAAGATAATATTTATGAGTAATTATGTTATATGAGATAATTCTTAATGTTTAATTAATAGATAATAAACTTAATAAAAATTAAAATCTTAAATTTATTAAATAATTTATTTTTAAATTGTTTAGATATTTATAACCTTATTATAATATATAAATAAGGATACGCGTGTATTTATAACCTTATTATATAATTTAAATAAGGTTATATAATATATATACATATATATCTACTCTTCTATTTTAGATAAGAAGGGGGAGTTTAGATAAGAAAAAAGAGGGGGTTTCTCTCTTTTTATTTTTGATAACTTTTATACCAGTAGTAATTATTATCAGCATCTTTTTTAAAGACATGACGATATTTTTGACCATATTTTTTAATAAATGAATTTTTTTCTTCATCACTTAATGTATTAAAATCTTCATACTTACTTAGGGCAGTAGTACAATCAGTACTTTCCTCCCCTAACCCATTGGTTAGATAACATTTACCACCAGATATACGTAAGAAATAATCTTCAATAATTATTTCGCCACTGTAGGTTTTTAAAGCTTTATTTTTAAGTCTTAAAATATTAGTATCAGGGTTTAAGGTCATATTAATAGTTTCTGTTGATCCACAGTAGTATTCTTCATCTTTCATAAAACATGTAGAATCAGATGTTAAATTAAATGGTAAATATTCCGTAATGTCGGTTCCAAATAAAGCTTTATAAGAGGTGTTTATACTTTCTTTACTAATATGGGAATAGCTACATTCTTTAGTATCACTAGATGCTAAGAAAGATATCCCCTCCTCTATTTCACATAAAGGATTTTTGGATGAACTAACTTTATTACTTTTAATATTTTCATTTATTTTATCTTTATCATCCATATTATAGTAAGCTTCACATAAACGATTTTCTAAAGGAATATCAGTGACTTTTAATTCTTTAGCAGTATAGGTATTTAAACCACCACAGATATTTAAATCAGGAGTGCCTAAAGTATTATATAACTTAGTAATTTCTTCAGATGTAATATCTAAGCTTTTATCCCCAACAAAAATGATTATGATAGCTAATACCAAAACAACACAAGCAATAATTAAATAACAATTTTTTTTCATATTAGACCTTTCTTGCTTGAATTTCGGCAATTTTTTCAAATACTTCGGCGGCATTACTTTCATTTATTTCATTATAGCCTAGTTCTCTTAAGGCTTGTATTTTCGTGGTATTTAGTTGCTGAGTACGACTTAATTTTTCTTCATTTTTTTGTTCTATTTCTTGAACAAATCGTTTATGGCTTTCCATAAGTTTACTACGACTTGCTCCCCCATTGTTGTATAAAGTTAAGGCTGAATATAAAATGCCTTCAAAAATAAATTGATGTTCTTCATTAAAAGCATATTCTTCAGGATTAATAAAACCAGTAGTTTTAGATATATAACTAAGAATATATTTTATTTCAGGAACATTATCCATAGATTGTAATAAATGGTATAGATAGTTCATCGCATAAGTGTTTTCTTCTTTTTTATTTTCATCTAATAATTTTTCTTTAATTAAATAAGTTATGTCAGCGATTAAAGTTTTATTTTCTTCACTAAGACCACTCATATTTAAATAATTATCCATATCACTTGATGATTTAACACCTAGATTAAGTCTATTTTCAACAGCCATTAAGTAATCTGTGGTTATTTTAATATTACTTATAGTTTTTTCATCACCATCTTCAATATCTAATAATTTTAAAAGTAAAATTTTCTTTTCTTTAGGCCATTTACTTATATCATCTAATTCTAAATAATTATAAACCATTTGTCTAGAAACATTTAAATATTTAGCTAAGCGAACTTTAGAAATGCCTAATTCTTGTAATAATTCATTAAGACTATTCATATTATTTCTCCTCTACTATTTAAATTAATTATAAAATTTTCATTATTTAATGTCAAGTAGTTGTTAAATGTTTTTGCATGAGTTAAATTATAAATACCATAATTTTTCCCCATTTTTATAAACTTCTTTAATAAAACCACAGCCTAAACATTTATCTTGATCGTAAAAGACGCAAGCTTGACCAGGAGTAATACTCTTAGCTTTAGTAGGATATTTAAGACGAATTTCATGATTATTTTGACTAATTACTTCAACTGGAATATCTTCACTTCGGTAGCGAAATTTAGCCATTAATTTAGGAGGAAGTGGACCTTCAATTAAGTTTATATTATCTAAGGTACATTCATCACTATATAAGTATTCACTATCACCATAAGCAACATATAAAATGTTTTTAGCAACATTTTTACCACAGACATAATGGCGAAGTTCATCCCCACTTAAACCAACATTACGACGTTGACCAATCGTATAATTCATAAGACCAGTATGAGTACCAATGACTTTTTGGGTTACAACATCTACAATAGGACCAGGATTAGGTTTTAAATAATTTTTAATAAATTCTTGAAAATGACGTTCCCCAATAAAACATATACCCGTGGAATCTTTTTTATGAGCTATATTTAATTGATATTTTTCGGCAATAGCTCTTACTTCGGGTTTAGTTAAATCCCCAAGAGGAAATAAAACATTTTCTAATTGCTCTTTAGTAATATCCGCTAAAAAATAAGTTTGATCTTTATTTTGATCTTTAGCTTTATATAAACTATTATTTATAACTTTAGCATAATGACCAGTTGCGATATAATCTGCTCCTAGTTTTAAAGCTTCTTTTTTAAATAAATCAAATTTAATAAATTTATTACATAACATATCAGGATTAGGAGTATGCCCTTTTTTTAATTCTTCTAAAAAATAAGTAAATACATAATCCCAATATTCTTTAATAAAATCAACGCGATGAAGTTTAATACCTATTATTTCACAAGCTTTTAAAGCATCATTATAATCTTGTTCTTGAGGACATATATTTTCATTAAAATTAGGATTACCTAATAAGTCATTATTAAGCATAGAATCCCAATTACGCATAAATAAGCCTTCTACTTCATAACCTTGTTCTTTAAGTAAAATAGCACTAACCGCGGAGTCTACTCCTCCACTTATTCCAACAATTACTTTTTTCATATACATCACAGCTATATTATAATTTTAAATTTAAACTATTTCAAGATAAAGATGAATTTTAATAAGATTTTAGTACCCCAAAAATAAATAATAAGATCATTTATTATAATAAGAAAGAATAAGATTATTAAAGCTTTTAAATTCGTAAATAAGATATTTTTATCAATAGTTATTTTATTTAAAAAACTTTTTATTAATAATTTAATAATATTAGTTAATTTTTTTATAAAGAAGATTATTAAAATAAGATAAAAACTTTTTAAGATAATATTATAGATTAAACTAAATAATAAGCCTTTAAAACTAGCTAATTTTAAAAATATTAATATTTGATAAAAGATACAACTAAATTCAAAGATAAAATATAAAGGAATAAATATATAACCTAAACCTATTAAGATGATAAAAGTTAAAATGGCTATAAGAAGAAAATGCCAAATAATTAAGTTAAAATGCGTATTTAATAAAAGATTATCAAGGTTTTGTAATTCTTTTAAAAGATTAGTATTATCTATTTTAAAATATAATAATACACTTATTAGAATAGCTATAAGAAGTAGATAGATAACTTTTTTATTTAATTTAGGATTAAATTTAGTTAGATTAAGCATATTTTCACCATTAAATTATATTGCATTATTGATTAAAATATGATAAATTATTAAGTGATTAAAGAAAAATGGTGATGATAAATGAAAAAAAGAACTAAAAAAATAGTTACTTGGTGTATGTTAATTGCTATGGTAGCAAGTGTTATTGCAACAATTGTATCATATGCGATTGCTTCATAATAAAAGTGTAGTTCTGAATAAGTTTAAGGTATTATTTATGCTTTAAAAGATATAGTTTTAGGAGTGTAGGGATTAATTCAGAACTACATTTTTTATTTTACAGATAAATAATAGAAAATGCAAGAAAAATCGTTCGACAAAATTCGACACGATTAAGTTAGATATTATTTAATATTTCTAAGAAGTTTAGGCCATGACTTGCTTTTAATAAGATAACATCATCAGTAGTTATTAGATTATTAAGACATTTGATGGCTTCTATATTAGTTTTAAAATGATAAGAATTAGCTTTATTAAAACCATTTTTTAGAGCTTCTTCATTTATATATTGGGATAAGTCTCCCACGGTTATTAAGATATCACAAGTATTGGGTATTAATTTACCAATATTGCGATGAATTTCAGGACCATAATTTCCAAGTTCTAAGATATCCCCTAGAACGACTATTTTACGATCAGAAAAAGATTTTAAGATTTCTAAATCATAATAAACCGAATCATAACTAGCATTATAAGTATCATCAATTATAGTATAATCATGACGTTTTATAATATTGGTACGATGTTCTTCTAAAGTCAAATTATTAAAAACAGGATAAATTAATTTATGATCTATATTAAATAAATCGGCAATAGCTAAGGCAACTAAGGCATTATATATAAAATGTTTACCTAAGATATTTAAATTAATTTGTTCATTTTCAATAGTAAAACTACTTCCTAAAGTATTATATTTTATATTTTTAGCAGTATAATTACTTGGAGTATCAATACCATATGTAATAACTTGACCTTTATAATTTGCAGTTTTAGACCAGTTATGTAATAAATCATTATCATTATTAATAATAAGTGGTCCATTTAAGCCTTCTAATAATTCTAATTTAGCTTTTAGGATATTTTCTCTACTTCCTAGATTACCTATGTGGGCAGTACCAATATTAGTGATGACACCAATTGTTGGTCTGGCAATACTGGTAAGTAAGCTTATTTCCCCTTTTTTATTCATACCCATTTCTAAGACTATAACTTCTTCATCAGTAATACTTAATAGAGTTAAACATAGACCAATTACGGTATTTAAATTACCTGATGTTTTTAATACTTTATATTTTACTTGAAGAGTATCGGCAATAATATTTTTAGTACTAGTTTTCCCGACACTTCCGGTTATAGCAATAATAGGAATATTAATTTCTAATCTTTTTAATTTAGCTAATGATATAAGAAAATCTAAAACATTATCGACTATTATAATATTACAATTATTATTTTTAATAAATTCATAATCTAAAGGAATATTATTTAAAATACAAGTTTTAGCTCCTTTTTCTATGGCTTCCTTATAAAAAGTACTACCATTATAGTTTTCCCCTTCTAAACCTAAATAAGTAGCATTTTTAGACATGGTTCTGGTATCTTTGGAAAAATTATTTAATTCATCTAATTCATTACCATAGATAAGTTGGGCATTATTTAGACCTAAAATATTTTTAATTAGCATTATTTATCACCACTTTAATTATAGCATTAATTCCCTATTTTATTTCTATTTTTTATTATTTTTAACAAAATTCGACATTAATTAGCAAATAATTCGGGAAATATTTCATTATAATTTTTAACTAAGATTATTTCTAATTCTTCTTTTATAGCATCGGGTATTTCATCTAAATCTTCGCGATTAGCTTCTGGGATATATATTCTTTTAATATTGTTATTATAAGCCCCGATTATTTTAGCTTTAAGACCTCCAACTTTTAATATTTCCCCAGTTAAAGTTATTTCCCCCGTAAAGGCATAAGTATTATTTATTTTTTTATTTAATAATAAACTTAAAAGACAAGTTGTAATAGCCATACCAGCGCTAGGACCATCTTTTTTGGTGGCACCTTCTAGAAAATGGATATGAATATCTTTAAGATTAAAGAAGAAATCTAATAAATGAAATTCTTTTTGATGGGATTTAATATAATCAAGAGCTACTTTAGTTGATTCTTCCATTACTTTACCTAACATACCCGTTAAAATAATTTGACCTTTACCTTCAAAAATACAAGCTTCAACAGGTATTATTAAGCCTCCATAGCCAGATATACCTAAAGCATTAATCCGTCCAGCATAATCATATTTTTTATTAATAATTTTTTCATATTTAGGTATACCTAAAAATTCTTTTAGTTTTATTTTACTTATTTTAGTACGATTATTTTGTAAACCTAATAAAACTATTTTACGAATTATTTTTTCTAAAACAAGTCTTAATTCTCTTACCCCGGCTTCATTAGTATAAGCATCAATTAAGTAATTAAACATTTCATCACTAATAGATATTATTTTATTATCAATATTATTTTCTTCTAATATTTTAGGAATTAAATATTTTTTAGCTAAAGCTATTTTTTCATAATTGGTATAACTAGATACATTAATTATTTCTAAACGATTTTGAAGAGCTTCAGGAATATTATCTAAATTATTAGCCGTTAGAATAAAGAATATTTTAGATAAATCAAAAGGTTCTTCAAGATAGTTATCCATAAATTCGGTATTTTGCTCACGATCAAGGATTTCTAATAAGCAACTTGAGGGATCATCTTGATAATTAATTGTAATTTTATCTACTTCATCTATTAACATTAATGGATTTTTACTATGACATTTTCTTAAACCTTGAATTATTTTACCAGGACTAGAGCCCATATAGGTTCTTTTATGGCCCATTAATTCTGAAGTATCATTAAGACCTCCTACACTTATTTTATAAAATTCCCGATTAAGAGCTTGGGCAATATTTTTAGCTATACTTGTTTTACCAGTGCCAGGAGGGCCTACTAAACAAATAATAGGACTTTTTAAATCAGGATTATTATTTTTTAAAGCTACATATTCTAATATTCTTGTTTTTATTTCTTCTAAGCCAAAATGAGTAGCATCTAATTTATTTTTAATATCAGTTAAATTGTTATTTTCAAAAGTTTCTTTTTGCCAAGGTAAATTTAATATCCAATCTAAATAATTTCTTATCATAGCTTGTTCTGGGGATATATCAGTAGTATAAGCTAATTTTTCTATTTCATTAAATATTTTTTGATAAGTCTTTTTAGGTAATTTTAAACTATCTAATTTAGTTAAATAATCTTTAGTAGGTTCATTATACTCCCCTAGCTCTTTTTCAATAGCTTTAATCTTTTCTTTTAAAATAAATTCTTTTTGATTTTGTTCTAAACTACTAGTTAGTTCTTCTTCTAATTTGTCATCTAATTTTAATATTTCAAGTTCTATTTTTAATTCTTTAATTAAATTTTTAGCCCGATATATCGCATTAATCTCGGCTACATAGGATAATTTCTTTTGAAATGATAAAGGAATAAAAGAACAGATAGTATCCGTAAGAGTAGATAAATCATCAATAGTATTAATGGTATTTAAAATACTATTAGATATTTGGGGGGATTTATTAACGAATTCATTAGTTAAATCTTTTAGTTTTTGAATAATAGCAATATATTCTATTTCATCTAACTGAGGTAATTCAATTTTAGTAAAATGAGCTTCTAAGATATCAGGATGATTTTTATTATTATTAAATTTTAAGATTTTAACTCGGTCTAGGCCTTTTAGAGTTATCCGGACATTAGTGCTTGGTAGTTCAATACGACTTTTAATTTTGGCTATTACACCATATGAAGGTAAGTCACTTACTTCTGGGGTTTCTTCTAAGTTATTAATGGGGGTAATTACTAAAACTTCACGATTATAGTGTTTAGTAGCTAAACTAGTTACATCTTTACTTATTTTATTATTTAATTCTATTTTTACTTCTTCGTTAGGAAGTAATATTAAACCTTTTAAGAGGATTACAGGGAGAATCTGGTCCATATATTTTTCACTTCCATTCCATCAAATTTCTTATTATTATAATAGTTATTTGGGGGTTTGTCTAGATAAAATAGATTTTTTTTAAATTAATTTTTGGCAATAAAAAAGAGATTACTCTCTATTTCATCATATTTAATTTATTATTAGCTATATCCATGGCATTATTGACAAGTTTGGCAGTTTTGTTTTTGGTTTGTTTATTGTTTAAAGCATAAGCCATCATCCCGGCTCCGGCGGCCATAGCAAGCAAACTACAAGTCATTAATTTTTTCATTTTCCACCTCTTATGATTATTATGAACTAGGAGTTAAAAATTTATGCATTAATCTTTCTTTTAACATTGTTTTACGAGTACTAGCATAATCATTATTGACGGCCATGATGAAACTTTGGGCATCACCACATATAACTAAACTTTTTTTAGCTCGAGAAACACCTGTATAAATTAATTTATTGTAAAGCATGCGATAATAACTTTTCGTAATTGGTAAGATAACATGAGGAAATTCACTACCTTGACTTTTATGAATAGTTATCGCGTAGGCATGTTTTATTTCATGCATATCTTCTAATTTATATTCAACTTTATTGCCTTCAAAATCAATAATTATTTGTTTTTTACCATCAATTGTAGTTATTTTTTCAATATAACCAATGTCACCATTAAAGACATTACAATCAGGATTATTTTGGAGTTGTAAAACTTTATCATGTTCTCTGTAAGTTACTTCTCCAATTTTTAATTCTTTTTTGGTTGGAATTGGTGGATTAAATAATTCTTGCAGTAAGATATTTAAATTATCAATACCATTTTCACCTTTATACATTGGAGCTAGAACTTGAATATCATTTTCATTTAAACCTTTTTCTTTACTCATTAAACATATTTTTTTAATCATCGGTTTAATATTTTGAGCATCAACATTTAAAAAATTATAATCATCTTTTTGGATAGTAAAATCGGGTGCTAAATCTTTATTTTTAATTTCTAATGCTAAATAAGGAATGTAAGAATTAGCACTTTGACGATATATTTGTTCTAAAGGACAAAAAGTAAATAAATTACTTTCAATTAAATCATTTAAAACTAAACCTGGACCTACAGATGGTAATTGAAAGACATCCCCCACCATGATTAGTTGCACATTACTTTTAATACCTTTTAATAAAGCACTAAATAAATTAATATCTATCATACTCATTTCATCAACAATAATAAGATCTTCAGGAGCTTTATTATATTCGTTGATAGCAAAGGTATCACTATCTTTATTCCATTTTAAATAACGATGGATGGTTTGAGCTTTCATACCTGTTGCCAGACTCATTTTTTTACTAGCTCGACCAGTTGGAGCTAAAAGAGCAATATGAGCTAATGACTCTAATGAAGTATAATGATGCATTTTGATATACATACTTACAATGGCATTTATAATTGTGGTTTTACCGGTTCCAGGACCACCTGATATTATTGTAACTTTATTTTCTAAAGCTTTTTTTATGGCATTTTTTTGATCATTATTATAATTAATATTAAGATTTTTAGAAAAAGTCATGATTTCTTCTTCAAAATTAAGAAGAGGATTAATATTGTTATTACTTAATAAATATAAATCTTCTACTATATTACTTTCAGCTTCATAATATTCTGTTAAATAATATAGATTATCTTGAATGACAATTTTATTTTCTTCTTCTAAAGTATAAAATATTTCGGCTAATTTAATATCATCAATTATGATGGTAAAATCAGTTTTTAAAAGAGACGTAATTTCTTCTTCATAATAATAAGTATCACCATTAGTAAAACTTAATCTTTTCATAGCTTCAATTATACAAGCTTTTAAGCGAATATCATCATTGGAATCATGATTTTTTAAAAAAATATTATCTAATTTATTAAAATCTATTATTTCATTTAAAGCATATAAATCACATTCAATAATATATTTAGTTTTTTCTTGATATTTTTTATATATTTTGGTAGCTTCACTTATGGAAAAACCTAAATCTTTTAGTTTTATTAAGGTATCATCAGAATCCGAATTTTCTAATAAAGAAGCTTGAATAGTCTTAGCTTTAGCTTCATTTAATCCCCCAATGTTTAATAATACTTGATAATCTTCTTTAATTAATTTTATGGCATCTATTCCTAGAGCTTTAACGATTTTTTCGGCAGTTGTTTTCCCACAGCCTTTTATTAAGGGACTAGATAAATATTCAATTAGAGAATCTTCAGTTTTTAATTCTTCTTTTTCATAAGATTCAACTTTATATTGGTAACCAAAACGTTCATGTTTAATATACTCCCCTTTTAAAATATAATTTAAATTATCATTAATATCTAAAAATACACCAGTGATAGTGACAGTTTTATTAAGATAGTTTTGTAATGCAATATCATTAGTTTCTTTGATACGAAATATCGCAACAGTATAACCATTTTCTTTATTTTGATAAATGATATTACGAAATTTGCCTTTAATGTAGTTCATAGCTTGGGATTCCTTTTTATATAAGGGCGAATATCTATTACTTTAGAAGCTAAAATTGGCTTAGAATTTGCTTCTTTTTGAGCATTTTTAGCATCATTAATAGTTAAGTAATAATAATCAAAATAGCCATTATAATCGGGTAGTTCTTCAATGTATATGCTACCATCAACCCTGATTAATTCATAAGTACGACCTAATTCATCACGACATAGTTTTAAAGAAGATGATAAATAATATTTTTTATTTTGTTCACCATATATATATACACGACCTAAATTATCAGCTTCATATATGACTTTACCTTGATTAAATTGATGTAAATGATAATTTCTAGCTATATTATTTAAAAATTGGACAATATTTCTTTTTAATTGAAAATGTTTTTTGTCTTTAAATGAATCAACATATATTTGACCTTGAAAATTGCTTGTGGTACCAAAACCAGAAATTGTGCCATTAAATTCAGCCCGACGAAGACGAACTTTATTAACATCTATTAAAGGAGTATTATCTACGACTTTAGTTATATAAGTTGCAATAACTTTATCTTGGGGATCAAGATCGAGATTTGCTCTAAATTCTTTTCCTGATTCAAGTTTGGTACTCATTTTAATTAATTCATTAATATCAGCATTGGGTATGTAATACTTTTCCATTTTGTTCACCATGTTAATTATACCTTTTATTTAGTTAGAGTGCAAGAGTTAAAAATTAGGATTCACGCCATATTTCATACCAATTTTTTAAATTAGTTAAGCCATCCCCGGCAATATCTTTTAATAAATCCCAAGTAAGACCAAAGTTAGTTTTTAAACTTTGAAAATCTTCTTTGGCAGTTAAACATAAATCTGGATTATTAGTACATACTTTAGTAGTTATATTTAAATAAGCTTCAATTATTTTAGCTTTAACGGTGGTATATACTTTATTGGCTGCATTACTTATTGTTTCTTTATAGCCAGGAAAATATTTTTCAATTTTAGCATCAAAATACAACGCTATAGATAAAACTTTTAGTTTTACAGCTTCAGTTAAATCATTAAAGTAATAACCTTTTATAGTTCCTTTATAAAAAATAAAATCTATTACAGTTACAAAACCAGTTTTAAGACTATCAGTAATATTACCAGAGTCAAATTCTTTTTTATAATCATTAACATAATTCATAACTACCGTATCCGCGTTAGATTGAGTATCGGGGTTAGTGTTATTTTGTTCGGTACTAGGAGTATTATTTTGAGGATTATTATTTGGTTTTACAACTTCTGTGTTGGGTTTAGGATTGGTATTAGGTAATTCATGATTAGGATTTGCTTCTTGTTCTGTTTTATTATCTTCATTGTTAGGCTTGTTATTTTCACTTGGTTCAACAGTATTGTCAATATTGGTATCTTCTTTTGTTTCTGTATTATTATCTTCTAAATTATATTTTGTAATTAATTCTTCATCTACAGCTTTAATAGGTTTGGGACTAATATCTTTTACAGAATCATTTTCATAACTAAATTTTACGATATCTCCAAGATCATAAGTTCCTTTAATATTAGATACTATATAATCTTCAGTATCTGTCGTTATAATAACATATTTAGAATCTGTTGCAATTACTTTTCCGGTAACTTCTTCAATGGAAGTTTCTTTGCTATTTACTACTAAATAGATAATTACCCCAATACTGATAGCTAATAATAAACTTAAAATAATTATTATTATATTTTTTTTAGACATTTTTTTACTCCTTTTTTCTAAATATATTTTATCACTAAAAATAATAAAACACAAATTGACTTAATATTTTAATGCCAAATAAAATATTAAAATTCTTATAATTTGTATTATAAAATTGCAAATTTATTTTAATTAAAAAAACAACCATTGGTTGTATTTTAAGCAGCGCATGGCGCTAACACGGCGTCGAGGCCTACTTACTAGCATGTAGTAAGGGACTCGTGATAAACAATATAAATATTATCTACCAACGAATGAGCATTTTATCTCATCCATCAATAACATTATATGCTAAATTTAAGTTAATGTCAAATTATTTGCCTAATTTTTCATTTAATATTTCTTTAGTTAAAACTGGATTAGCTTTACCTTTAGTATTTTTCATAACTTGACCTACAAAATAATCAAATAAATTAGTTTTACCATTTTGATAAGCCTCTACTTGATTAGGACTATTATTTATTATTTCATCAATTATTTGTATTAAAGCATCACGATCATTTACTTGCGCATTATCATTATTAATAAAATCTTTTATTTCTTTATTATTTATAACAACTTCATTAAATATATCTTTAGCTTGTTTAGAACTTATGGTATTATTTTTAATTAAATCTGTTAATTCTTTTAATTTGTTTGGTGTAAAATTAAATTCATTAATAGTTTTATTTTCTTTATTTAAATAACCTAATATTTGAGTAGTTATCCAATTGCAAGCAGTTTTAGCATCTATGCCTATTTTTAAGCATTCTTCAAAGTAATCAGAAATAGCTTTTTCTTTTACTAAGACTCCTGCATCATAAGAACTTAAACCATAATTATTAATGTAATCATATTTTCTTTCTAAATGTAATCTTGGTATTTCTTTTTTTAAAGATTCTAACCATTCTGGGGTTATTTTAAATTTAGGAATATTTGGTTCAACAAAATATTTATAATCAATGGCATCTACTTTACTACGCATATGAATAGTAGTCATAGATTCTTCATCCCAACGTCTAGTTTCTTGTTCTACTTCATTATATCTTCCAGCTTCTTTTAATTCAGTTTGTCTTTTTATTTCATAATTAATGGTATCATATACACCTTTAAATGAATTAACATTTTTAATTTCTACTCTTGTTCCTAAAGTAGTTGCATCTTCATCCATGATTGAGACATTAACATCACATCTTATTTGTCCTTTTTTAGTATCTGCTTCTGATACATCACAATATTTATAAACATCTCGCATATACTCTAGAAAAGCAACGGCTTCTTCAGCACTATGTAAACAAGGTTCGGTAACTAATTCTAATAAAGGAACACCTGAACGATTATAATCAATTGTTGAAGTATCAAAATAATGATCAAGACTAGCACTATCTTCTTCTAGATGAATATCATGAATATAAACTGGTACTAATTTATCATTTACTTCAATTTCGATTTTTCCTTTTATGCCAATAGGACTCGCCATTTGAGTTATTTGATAACCTTTAGGTAAATCAGGATAATAATAATTTTTACGATCAAAGATTAAATAGTCAGGTTGTTCACAGTTAAGAGCAATACTCATTTTTAAGGCATCCGCGACTGATTTTTTATTTACGGTAGGTAGTGTTCCAGGAAATGCCATATCAAGGGGAGCTATATTTGAATTAGGTACTTCTGCATAATTATTACATGCTGGGGAAAAGACTTTAGAATTACTTTTTAATTCACAGTGCATTTCTAAACCAATAATGGCTATTTGTTTTTTCATTTTTCAACCTCCCTAGCAATTTGATTTTTATAAGGCATCAATTCTTCTAATTTATAAGCTATATTTAAAACTTTGGCATCTTCATAACAATTGCCGGTTATATTTAAACCTACTGGTAAATTATTTACAAAACCATCGGGTATTGTAATAGAAGGAAAACCACCAAAATTGCCAATTTGTAAATGTTCTTCTAAAACATTAGTATTTTCATCTATGACATCATCATTTTGTTCTAATAACTTCGCAGGACCACTGGAAACGGGTAAGATAAGACCATCATATTCTTTAAATAATTTTTTCATTTCATCAACGATTAATCTTCTTACTCTTTGAGCATTTTTAAAGTATCTTTCTTGATTTTCTTTTTGTAATACATAAGAACCGATAACAAATCTTCTTTTAATTAAAGGTGAAAAGCCTAAAGTTCGATGATCTCTTATCATTTCATTAATATTAGTTTTATTACTTCTAGGGCCAAAGATAATCCCAGTTAAGTTAGACATATTACTAGTAGCTTCAGCACAAGATAAAACAACATATACCGCGGGAATGGCATTAAGTAAATCTTTATTTATACTTACTTCTTCAATAATAAGGCCATTTTTTCTAAATAAAGCAATTTTTTCTTGAAAATTAGCTAAATGTTCTTTTAATTCGGCACTGGCATGGGGATAATTTTCTATATCAACGATTTCTTTAATATAAAATAATTTTTTCCCTTTAATATCATTATCAAGACTTGCAGTTAAATTAATGTTTTTAGAATCCCAAGAAGTCATATCTTTAGGATCTTTTCCTTTCACGGCATCAACAACTATCGCTGCATCTTCAACTGATCTAGTTAAAACCCCACAGTGGTCGAGGCTACTAGCAAATGGAAATAAACCATATCTTGATAATAAGCCATAGGTAGGTTTATAACCTACTATCCCACAGAAGGCTGCCGGTTTTCTGATAGAGTCACCTGTATCACTTCCTAAGGCATAAGGATAAACGCCACTTGCAACAGCACAAGCAGAACCCGCAGAAGATCCCGCACACATTCTTTTTTTATCCCATGGGTTTAAAACTTTCCCTGTATGACCAGTTGTCCCAGTTCCACCCATACCAAATTCATCCATGACAGTTTTATTAACCATGATGGCTCCTTTATTAAATAAATTTTCAACAACTGTTGCATTAAAGAAAGGAACATAATTTTTTAAAGTATTAGAAGAACCCGTTGATAAGACATCTTTTGTGGAATAATTATCTTTAACTCCAAAAGGAATACCAGATACTATTTCACCTGTTACATCAGTTGGTTTAGCATTATCTAAAATAGTTACAAAAGCATTATATTTTGCTTGAATTTCATGGGATTTATTTAAACTTTCTTTAATAAGTTCGGCACTCGTAATTTCTTTTTTTAATAAAGCTTCATGAATTTCTTTAAGACTTTTTTCTAACATTATTCCACCACCTTTGGAACTTCAATTTCTCTTCCTTCAATTTTGCCCGCATTACGTAAGGCATCATTAATAGGAATTGAAGCTTCGGCAATATCTTCTCTTAATTCATAAGTAAAATCATCAAGAGCATGCGTCATAGCCTCAACTTCTTTTAAATTAGGTATTTTATTAATTAAAGAAATAGTTTTATCAATAGCTTCAAATTCATCTAAAACCATTTTATTTTCTTCCTCGGTTAAATCAATTAATAATTTAGAAGCATAATCATCAACC
>CANROL010000009.1 GCA_947632255.1 uncultured Bacilli bacterium | reverse complement strand
TTATAAAAATGAATATTATTTTGGTAGTGAATTTTTAGTAAAACCTATTACTAAAAAACAAGATGAATTAATGAATAGATGTGTGGAAAGAATATTTTTACCTAAAGGTACTTGGTATGATTTTAAAACAGGTAAGAAATTTATGGGTAATAGAAGATATGTAGCTTTTTATAAAGATGATGAATATCCTGTTTTTGTTAAAAGTGGTGCTATTATTCCTATGGCTATTTTACCTAAAAATATTAATGATACTAATCCACCTCAAGATATGGAGATTCATATTTTTCCAGGGCGTAGTAATGTTTATAAATTATATGAAGATGATGGTGTTTCTAATTTATATAAAGCTGGTTATTATATTATTACAGCGATTGATTATACATATATGAATAATAATTATACTTTAATAATTAGACCTATTGATGGTAAAACGGGAATTATACCTAAAACTCGTAATTATAAAATTAGATTTCGTAATACTAAAGATGTTAAAACAGTTAAAGCATTTATTAATGGTAAAGAAATACCATTTGAAGCAAGTGTTTATGATAAAGATTTTATTGTAAGTGTTAGTAATATACCTACAGTAGTACAATTAACAATTATGTGTCAAGGTGATGACATAGAAGTTGATGCAGTTAATTTAATTAATCAAGATATTAATTTAATTATAAGTGATGCTAAAATAAAAACTTATTTAAAAGAAAAAATAGCTCAAATAATATTTAGTAATTTAAGTATAAGTGATAAAAGAATAGCAATAAAAAAATTGAGAAAAGAAGGATTAAAAGAAGAATTTATTAAAATGTTTATAAAATTACTTGAATATGTAGCTAAAATTTAGTAAAATAGAGCTAATACGAGGAAAAAAAGAGTAGTAATAATAAAGTTAGAAGAGAGAACTTGTGGTTGGTGAAAACAAGAATAATAATATTATGAACTTGCTTTTTGGAGTATAAAGCATGGCTGCTATAAAAGCTATATTAAGTGATAAATGAAGGTGGTACCGCGATTATTCGCCCTTTAAAGTACAACCTTTTTTTAATTAGGAGGGCTTATGAAATATTTAAATACTTTATATTTATTTATAGGTTTGTTTATATTAATTGGGGTAGTAGATTATTTAATAAATAAAAATAAATTAAAGAAAAAGAAAAATAAGAAAAATAAACCTATTGGAGAGATAGATTATTTAGTAACGAAGTTTAAATTAGATAGAAGTAAAATAAATATAAATAAAGCTATTATATATATTGCAATAATTAATAGTTTTATAATATCTTTTACATCATGTTTAATAATGATTATACCTTTAAAATTAATATGGCAGATGTTAATAGCGTTTGTCCTGTTATTTAGTTTAATATATGCTTTATATGAAATATATGGTAGACATTTAAAAAAGTTAGAAGAAAAGGAAAGTGAGTAAAAATGAATACAAAAGAAATAGAAGAAAAATGGATTAAATATTGGGAAGAACATCAAACATTTAAAACTGATATATGGGATTTTTCTAAACCTAAATTTTATGCTTTAGATATGTTTCCATATCCATCAGGAGTTGGGCTTCATGCAGGGCATCCTGAGGGGTATACGGCAACAGATATAGTTTGTCGAATGAAAAAAATGCAAGGATTTAATGTCCTTCATCCAATGGGTTTTGATTCCTTTGGTTTACCGGCGGAACAATATGCGATTAAAACAGGAAATCATCCAGCAATATTTACGAATGAAAATATAGGTACTTTTAGACATCAATTAAAATCATTAGGTTTTTCTTATGACTGGGATCGAGAAATATCAACTTCTGATGCTAGTTATTATAAATGGACACAATGGATATTTAAAAGATTATATGAAGATGGTTTAGCTAAATATGTAGATATGCCTGTTAATTGGTGTGAAGAGTTAGGAACTGTTTTATCAAATGATGAAGTTATAAATGGTAAAAGTGAACGAGGTGGTTATCCAGTTGTTCGGAAAAATATGAAACAATGGGTTATCGATATTCCTAAATATGCCGAACGTTTATTAACTGGTTTAGATGATATTGATTGGCCAGAGTCAACAAAAGAAATTCAAAGAAATTGGATTGGCAAAAGTATTGGGGCAGAAGTTAATTTTAAAGTAGCTAATACTGATTATGCATTTACTGTATTTACAACAAGATGTGATACTTTATTTGGGGCAACATATTGTGTTTTAGCACCAGAACATGAATTAGTAGAAAAAATAACGACTAAAGAATATATAGATGAGGTTAAAAAATATCAAGAAGAATGTGCTCATAAAAGCGATTTGGAAAGAACAGAATTAAATAAAGAAAAAACAGGTGTTTTTATTGGAGCTTATGCAATAAATCCTGTGAATGATAAAGAAATACCTATTTATATAAGTGATTATGTTTTAAAAAGTTATGGAACTGGAGCTATTATGGCGGTACCGGCTCATGATGAAAGAGATTATGATTTTGCTAAAAAATTTAATATTCCAATTATTCAAGTTATAGAAGGGGGAGATATATCTCGTGAAGCTTATGTTGGTGATGGGATACATATTAATTCAGGATTTTTAGATGGTTTAAATAAAGAAGATGCCATTAATAAAATGATAGAATGGTTAGAAGAAAGAAAATTAGGTAAAAAACAAATTAATTACCGGATTAGAGAGTGGATTTTTGCTAGACAAAGATATTGGGGGGAACCTATTCCAATTGTTCATTTTAAAGATGGGACAAGAACTACTTTAAAAGATGAAGAATTACCTTTAATTTTACCAGAACTTGAAAATTATTCACCATCTAAAACTGGAGCCTCACCTTTAGAGGCTGCAACAGACTGGGTAAATGTGATGGTTGATGGTAAAGCAGGCAAAAGAGAAACATCAACAATGCCTGGTTCGGCTGGATCTTCTTGGTATTTCTTAAGATATATTGATCCTCATAATGATAAAGAATTTGCTAATTATAAACTTCTTGAACATTGGATGCCAGTTGATTTATATGTTGGTGGTCCTGAACATGCTGTTGGTCATTTATTATATTCAAGAATGTGGAATAATTATTTATATGATAAAGGATTAGTTCCATATAAAGAACCATTTAAAAAATTAGTGCATCAAGGAATGATTTTAGGCTCAAATGGAATTAAAATGGGTAAGAGATATCCAGAATATTCTGTTAATCCTCTTGATATTGTTAATGAATATGGAGCAGATACTTTAAGATTTTATGAAATGTTTATGGGACCTTTACAAGCTGATAAACCATGGAATAATAATGGGGTAATTGGTTCAAGAAAGTTCTTAGATAGAGTTTGGAATTTATATGTTAATGAAAATAAAATTGTTAATGAAGATAATCCAAGATTAGAGAAAATATATCATAAAACTATTAAAAAAGTAACTGAAGATTTTGAATCATTAAACTTTAATACGGCTATAAGTCAAATGATGATATTTATAAATGCTGTTTATAAAGAAAATAGTTATCCTAAATATATGGCCGAAGATTTTATTAAATTACTTAATCCTATTGCGCCATTTATGACTGAAGAAATATGGGAAAAATTAGGGCATAATGAATCTATAGCAAATGAAACATGGCCTACATATGATGAAGATAAATGTGTTGATGATGAAGTGACTATTGGGGTGCAAGTAAATGGTAAACTTCGGGGGGAGATAAATATAAATACTGAAGAAGATGAAGAAAGTATTAAACAAAAAGCTTTAAATAATGATAATGTTAAAAAACATTTAGAGGGTAAAGAAGTTGTTAAAATAATTGTTATTAAAGGGAAAATAGTTAATATTGTAGTTAGATAATGAGATAAAATTAACATTGTAATTAATGTTGATTTTTTCTTTTGCTTGACAGCAATTTGACAAACTTAGCTTTATCTGGTATAATTAGAACTAATCAAGGGGGTTTTTTGATTGATTAATAAGTTAATTTGGGAAAGAGTAGTGGAAATTATAATAGTTTTTATAATGCTATTAGCTACTATTCCAATATGGCAAAATTTTTCAGAAAAGTATAGTTCGGCGAATGTTATTGAAAGTGATGAATATAACTTAAAATTTAAAGTAAGAAATATAGATAATATGGATACTTTAACAGTAAATAACGATTTTATTTTATTTAAAAATTTTAAGATTTATTTAAAAGTTAATAAAGAATTAGCTCAAAATACTAGTGTTATTATAAATGGAACTACTTATAATGTAAATGATTTTAAAATGACTAAGAAAAGAAATAGTTATTTATATAATTTAGTTGTAGATTCTTTATATGGTGGCGAAAAAAACTATAATATTAATTTAGAATTAAATCAAGATAATGTAAAATATAGTTATATTTTAGAAGAAATTGAAAAATTTTAATTTAAATTAAAAAATACTATTGTATTTTATAGCTTTTATGTGGTATTATTAATAATAGGTGATAGTATATGAAAATTAGTGATATTATCAAGAAACAAACTACCATTATTGTATTGGCAGTTTTAGTAGTTACTATTACGGCTATTGGGGTTAGTTATTCAGTCTTTTTCGATGTTAAAAGCAATAAAAATAATCAAGTTGTAACCGCAGGTACTTTAAAGGTAAGTCTCACTAATGTTAATACTTTAAAACCAACTGAACCTTTATCAACTGGTGAAGGTTTAAAAATGACTCCTCTTAGTTATACAGTATCTAATCCACAAGCTAGTAGTAGTTTACCAGCCACATATAAATTATATATTGGGGCATCTAGTAATAATAATGTTGATTTAAGTAAAATAAAAATATCTAATGAAGGGGATGCTACAACTGGGCAAAATGCTAAACTTTTAAATTCACTTACAAAGATTACTTCAATAGATGGAGTAAGTGGTACATTTTATGAAGTAGGAAGTGGAAAAGTAGCAGTTGGGGCTACAGAACCTACTAAATACTTACGAATTTGGGTTGATGAAGAAAATGCTCCAGCTATGGTTAATCAAAAAATTCAATTAGAATTATATATAGTTAGTGTGGTAGATGAAGCTGCAACTTAAAAGATCAAATTGATCTTTTTTTTTACATTTTATTTTGAATATTTGTTTGACTTTATGTAATTTTTATGATACAATTAAATAGTAGAAAGAGGCGAACAAATGTATAAAGAAAAATTTGGCGATGTAGTAATATATATTATTTGCTACAAAAAAGAAGAAATGGAATTAGTTGAAGGGTATTATGACGAAATATTAAATGAATATTGTTTATATTTTAATGGTTATTTAGCATATGTCAATTGGTTAAATAATTTTAGTAATTATAAGAAATTAAAAGATAAGGTTAAAATATTATTAACATATATTGCTTTTAAATATATTTTATATCAAATTAATAATAATGATTTTAAAAGTAATTATGATTATTTAAAATTGAAATATGAATTAAATATAATAGAACCTAATATTAAAGAAATTTTATTAGGTTCCAAATATATAAAAAATGTTTATAGTTATAATGTCAATGGAAGTTGCTAAGTATTGCAATAAGTACAAAAGTTTGATATAATATTTTTGGATACATTTGAAATATATCAGATGTTTTCCCTTTCAATTATCAAGAGATAAGAGAAAGGTGGTGGTTCATTATGACAAAAAGAGAAATTTCTCTATTTATTATAATTCTACTATTATTCTTTGTAGTAATCATCTTACTATTTAGAAAATAAAAACATCTGATTTCAACAATAGTTGATTTCAGATGAACTCCAATAAGGGATAACATTTGATTCAGGTAATCAAATGTATCCTTTTTTATTTTATGTAAGTTTCCTTGACATATTCATAATAACATAAAAAAGAACTTTTGGCAAGTTCTTTTTACTCGAGTTTTTTCGAGATTTTTATCAATCTGGTGCTTGTGGTGGGATTTGAACCCACATGAGTTTTGGCTCGCCAGATTTTGAGTCTGGTGCGTCTACCGTTTCGCCACACAAGCAAGTAACATAATTATAGCATATTTTTTTAAAAATAGTAGTATTATTTTCAAAAATAATATATAATGTACTAGTGATATTATGATAATTGTTTTAATTTGTTTATTAAGTATATTTGGTATATGGACTTATTTAATGTTACATGATAAATTTATAAAAATTGATAATTCTTTTTATGATAAATTAAAGATTAAAGAACCATATATTACTTTTTTTAAAATATTTACTAATTTAGCTAGTACTAAATTATTTATTTTAATATGTTTTGGTTTATTAATATTAAAAGATGATAAGAAAATGGGTATTGTTTTATCTATTTTAATGGTGATAAATGCAATAATTATATTTTTACTAAAACATATAATTAAAAGAGAAAGACCTCATAAGAGACAATTAGTATATGAAAAAGGTTATAGTTATCCATCAGGACATATGGTAAGTGCTATCAGTTTTTATGGTTTTTTGCTTTTTTTAACTCTTTTAAGTAATCTTATTTGGCCAATAAAAGTTATAATAAGTATTTTATTAATAAGTTCTATTATTTTAATTGGTTTTTCAAGAGTATTTTTGGGTGTCCACTATTTAAGTGATATTATGGGGGCTTTATTTATAGGTTTAAGTTATGAATTATTATTTATTTATATAGCATGTTTTAAATTTGGAATAAATGTGTTATAATTTATGCTACAGGTGATATGGAGTGAAAAAAAATAAAGATGGTATTATGCCTTTTTTTAAATATATGATTGTTTTAGTATTAATAATAACTATTGTTACTTTAGGTTTATTTAAGTTTATTGATGTTTTACCTAATGAATATTATTTAATATTAGTAGTTTTATTAAGTTTATTAGCAATTGGAGTTTCTTTACTTATTAAATCAAAGAAATCAACAAAGAAAAGAGTAATTGGAACTATATTAGGATTGATATATATAATATTTTTAGTTATGATAATTATTTATGAATTAAATACTATTGATTTCTTAAAAAGATTAGGATTTAAGAATTTTAAAACTGAAAATTATAATATAATTGTTTTAAATAATGATGATATTAAAGAAGTAAATGATTTAAATAATAAAAATATTGGAAGTTTAGAAATAAAAACTGATGGTTTAAAAGAAGCTAAAACTAAATTAGAAAAATTAATTATTTTTAAAAATAAAACTTATGAAGATTCTTCTTTATTGTTAGATGCTTTATTAAATAAAGAAGTTGAAGGTATTATAATTGAAGATTCTATATATGCAATATTAACTGAAGATAATGAAGATTTAAAAAGTAATTTTAAAGTTATATATAATTTTGGTGTAGATATTGCGACAGAAGATATTACAAAATCGGTTAATATTACAAATAGTCCTTTTAATATTTTTGTATCTGGTATTGATACTTATGGAAAAGTAAGTAGTGTTTCAAGAAGTGATGTAAATATGCTTATTAGTGTTAATCCTAATACTTATCAAGTATTAATTACATCTATTCCACGAGATTATTATGTTTTACTTAAAAATCAAAATGCTTATGATAAATTAACTCATGCAGGAATATATGGGATTGATGAAAGTGTTGGCACCGTAGAAAATTTATTAGATACGAAAATAAATTATTATGTTAAAGTAAATTTTTCTTCAGTAATTAAAATAGTTGATGCTTTAGGAGGAGTAAATGTTTATTCACCATATAATTTTACTTCTATTGATGGTTATAGATTTAAAAAAGGCAATAATTATGTAGATGGTAAAAAAGCTCTATCTTTTGCGCGAGAAAGAAAAAGTTTTAATGGGGGAGATCGAGTTAGAATTGAAAATCAAGCAAGATTAGTGGAAGCTTTAATTGATAAAGCTATAAGTCCTTCAATAATTGTTAAATATTCATCAATGTTAGATGCTTTAAGTGATGCTTTTATAACTAATTTAGATACTGAATCTATCACGGAATTTATAAAATTACAAATTGATAAAATGCCAAATTGGCAAATAAGTAATTATAGCTTAAATGGAAGTGATGCGATGGAATATACTTATTCTTATAAAAGACAAAAATTATATGTTATGAAGCCTAATGAAGAAACGGTTAGTACCGCTAAAGAGAAAATTAAAGAAATATTAAAAACATAGTGAAAGCTATGTTTTATTTGTTATATAGGCGATAAAGATTTATAGATGGAGTATTAAATAAACGAAAAGTTATTTTTTCATTACCTAAACCATTAGATATATATAAATCTTTATCATTTATTTTGTAGTGGCTATCTAAATAAGTTTTAGCTCCTTCTTTTTTAATTAAACCACCAATAAAAGGGATTTTAATTTGACCTCCTAAAGAATGACCGGCAAAGACTAAAGATGGTTTATTAATTTTAGTAACTAAATCGGGTTGATGAATTAAAGTTATATTTAAATAATCATTAGAATATAAGTTTTCATCAACATTATCAGTTATACCAATAAAATTAATGGGAGTAGAATTTTCATAATATAATAAAGTATTTTCATTATCTAAAAGAATAAAATCAGTATTAGCGTATATATCTTTAATAGTATCAAGGTATTTTAGATCATTATCACCAAGAATAGCAATTTTTTTAAGACGACAATTAAGTTCATTTAAATATTTTGTAACTGTTTCTATTTCTTTATCACTTGGTTTGTGATTAAATAAATCGCCAGTAAAAATAATTATATCAGCATTTAATTTATTTAATTCTTTGGTAATATTATCTAAATCTGTTTCTTCATTATAAAATAAATCACTAAATTGAGCTATTTTTAAGCCATTGTAAGATGATGGTAATAAATTGTTAGTAATAGCAATTTCTTTTACTTTAAAGCCATAGGGATTTATATATCTACCATATAAAATAATTAAGACTAATATAATAATAAATATAAATAATATTTTAATACCAATGTGTTTTTTTTCTTTTTCCATGATTTAACCTCTTTTATAAAGCAAAAATAATTATAATAGATAAAGCATTATGAAGCATATGAGCTAGATAAGATGTATATATGTTATCTGTTTCATAAAAAGCTTTAGCTAAGAAGAAACCTAATGATCCATAAGGGATGACAAATAAAAATTCTAATAAATTAAATTCGGCTATATGAGCTAGACCAAATATTAAGGCGGTAACAAAAGAAAAGATGTACCATTTATGAAAAGCATTTTTAAAACTAGCACGAAAAACTATTTCTTCAATTAAAGGACCAATAAATATCATGGTAATAATATTACTAATTGGATAACTAGTTAATAATTCTCTATTAAGAGTTTCATTCGCGGGAATATCTTTAACAATATTAGTAATAATAATATTTGCAATAATCATTGCACCTAAACCTATAAGCCAATTTTTTAAAGCAATATTAACATTATCTTTTTTAAAATTTTTAAAATCATTTATTAATCTTTTATGATATATTAAACCGATAATTATAAGCATTAATAGATATGTTGCTATTTGAGATAAGGTGGCATAAATAATATTATCACTGTAGTAATATTTACCAAATAATATACTTCCTAGAGAGCCTAAGAATAAAAATAATATAATAGTACCAATTCCTTTTAAGAATTCAATAATTTGTTCTTTCATAATATTCCTCAATTCTAAAATAAATATATCAAAAATTTATTTATTAAACAATACATTTGCATTTATTTTACAAAAAATAATAATTTATGTTGATATTTATTAAAAAAAAAGTTATAATAAATTATAGATAATAAAGGAGGAATTATATAAATGAAAGAAGCTACTGGTGAACTTAATATGACAGTTATTACAGTTGTGGCTATTGCTGCAGTTGCTGCATTCTTTTATGCATTTGTATGGCCAAATATCAAAAATACTATTAATCGAAATCAACAATGTGCTAACGCAACTAATTGTGATTGTGGTACTGATGGTAATGCTGATATGTGTACATGTCGTTATTTTGATGATAGTGGACAATTAGCTGCGGAATCTATTAATTGTCCAAACCCAAGTAAAGAGACTACTCCGGGTACGTAATATTATATAGGAATTTATATTTTAAAATTATTGGAGGGATATAAATGAAGGAGGCAACAGGGGAACTTAATATGACTTTAATTGTTGTGACGATAGTGGCCCTGTTGTCTACTCTTTTCTTTACAGTAATTTGGCCAAGAATACATAATAATTTTAGACGTTCTACTACTTGTGATGCGGCTATTTGTAATTGTGAAGCTGATGGTGCCGGTGGTTGTACTAATTTTGTTAATGGGCAACCTGGGGCTATTATATGTAAATATTATAATGAAAATGGTTTAAATTCTGATTCAGATGGCAGAAAATATGATAACATTACATGCGCTTGGAAGGGTTAATTGAGGTGATTATTTTATATGAGAGAAGGTATTGGTGGTACTGCTTTATTTAATATAGTTATCTTTTTTGTAATACTTTTTACAGGATATATTTGCATATCAATTAACTATTCTAAGGCATTTAATGTAAAAAATGAATTAGTTAATATTATTAAGAATCAAGCTGGAGTATGTGTAGGCGATTCTGGTATATGTTATAATTTTAAATTACAAATCCAAGATTATTTTAATGATGTAACATATCATAGTAAAGGTACTTGTGATGATGGTTGGGTTGGATATAATAGAAATGGTGATTTACTTGGAAGTGGTGCTTCCAATGCGGCTTTTTGCGTTAAAGGAATTAGATCTACAGATAATTCAGTTTATTATCAAGTCCAACTTTTTTATCAATTAGATTTACCTATTATAAGAAGTATGTTTAATTTATCAGTTAGTGGTGAGACCCCACTTATATATAATCCTTATGAGTGTATTGTTGATAGCTATGGATATCCTTGGTGTTAGGAGGAATGGTAGATGAAAACCTCGATAGGCGGAACGTGGTTAATTGGATTAATGCTGGTTTTTATTTCTTTGTTTTCAGCATTTATTATTTTAATGATTAATTATTCTAAAACTATAAAAATAAAAGATGATGCTTTAAATATTGTAGATAATTATGATGGGATTAATGCACAATCTATTAGAATATTAAATAATTATCTTATTTATAGTAATTATCAAGCTAAAGGTGTATGTAATAATTCAACTGATAGAGTTTATGGTGTTGCTAGTTTAGATAGTACTACTGTAGAAGAAGCTGTAAGTAATAAAAAATATTATTATTGTATTAAAAAATATAATGGTTTAAATATGACAAATTATTATCAATTAGCTTTTTTCTATAAATTTAATTTACCAGTTATAGGAACTGCTTCGGGATTTGTAGTAAGAGGTACTACTTCAAATTTTATGGCACATGATGAATCTGGGATACATGCTGTTAATTAATGGAGGTTAAAAATGAATGTAATTATTTCTAATCGTTATCAAAATATGTTAGCTACTTTAGATATTGATGTAATAAAAAGTTTAAATGGTGAGTTTGAAGTAGAAGATTTAGCTCAAGAATTTACTAATTTTTATTTTAATAAAATGATTATTGATATTACGGCGATTAAAGATTATCAAAATATTAGAACTTTGCAAAAATTAGCAGTTAATTTTGAACCAAGTAAACTAATAATTTTATTAGATGATTCTAGTATGGTTAACAATGGGGCGTATTTGTCTCAGTTAGTTTCTATGGGAATATATAATTTTACAAGAAATATTAATGCTATAAAATTTTTAATTGATAATCCTAATAGTTATAAAGATGTAGCTCAATATCATAATTTAAATGGGGATATGGATGATGTTCCAACTAATTTTGATTCTTTTGCGGGTACGGGAAGTGGTGGCTTAAGAATAATTGGTTTTAAAAATGTTACAACGCATGCGGGGGCAACAACTTTAATTTATATGTTAAAAAAACATTTGGATCTTGCTTATAATGCTGTTGCTTTAGAAGTAAATTCTGAAGATTTTAAATTTTTTAATGATAAATTATTAAAAAGTACAAGTGAAGCTGATTTATCATTTAATATTGCTAATAATCCAGATGCTGAAGTTATACTTTTGGATTTAAATGATTCTAATGCTGAAAATATGTGTAATGAAGTAATATATTTAGTTGAACCGGGATTAATTAAATTAAATAAATTAATTAGAAATGATAGAGAAGCTTTTGAAAAATTAAAAGATAAAAAAGTTGTTTTAAATAAAAGTGTTTTAAATAGTAAAGATATAACTGATTTTGAACATGAATCTAATAGTAAAGTATTCTTTAATATACCATATTTAGATGATAAAAAAGAACATGAACCAATTTTGGATGATTTTTTGGTAGCTTTAGGTTTTTCAAGAATTAATAATGGTTCTAATAATAAAGCTAAATTGTTTAATATATTTAAATAATAAATAGAAAAAGAGAAAAGTCACTTAAATAGTGATTTTTTTGTTTTAAATTATAAGAAATACTGATATAATAATAGAGAAATGAGGAGGGTAGCTATGAAAAAAGTTTTTAGTGTAATACTATTTATTATAGCAACTACAGGGATAATTGTTTTAACTGTATATACTCTTAATCATCGAGAAGAAAGACAAAATATTAATCATGTTGTTAATAAACAACCTGAAAAAGTTGGCAGTAATATGACAGATAATAATTTATCAGAAATATATAGTTTGTATTTAAATAATCAAAAACATAAATTAAAATTTGAATATATTATAACTTTTAGAGAAGATGATTTAACCGCGGAAGGGATTTTTCATTTGTATTTAGATGGTAAAGGAGTAATAAGTGAGAATATTCTAACCGGATTTATAGCCGCGGATATAAAAGAATTATTTAATGATGAAGAAATTAAAAATACGATTTTATTAGATATAAATGATTTTATGATAGTTAAATATGATGATATAGAATATATTTTATGTAAAATAGTTTATAATTTAAAGGGTAATATTAAAGAAGAATATTTTATATTTAATGATAAAGGGGATAAATTATTAGATAAAGTATTAATAAAAGATAGTAATATAAATTATATTAGTGAAGATAATGAAGAATTTTATTATGAAAATAATACTTTAGCTAAATTTGAAGATAATTATTTATATAGTTTAGAATATAAAAAAGGAGTAATTACGGAATATAAATATTATATTAAGAATGATGAATTACAAAAAGAAGAAATAAATAGTTATCAAAATATTAAAATTAAAAAGTAGGTGAGTAGTATGTTTGTAGATGAAATTAAAGTTAAAGTTATTGCGGGGACAGGTGGAGCTGGTTGTACATCTTTTCATCGTGAAAAATATGTGGCAATGGGTGGTCCTGATGGAGGTAATGGAGGACGTGGTTCCAACATTATTTTTAAAGTTGATAAAGGTTTAAAAACTTTAGTCGATTTAAGATATGCTAAAATTATAAAAGGAAATAATGGGGAAAATGGTAAAGGATCTAATCGAGAAGGAGCTAATGCTGAAGATATAATAATCAAAGTACCGGAAGGGACTATGATTAGTGATTATGAAACTAATGAGGTAATTGGTGATTTAGTGGGTAATAATACGGAGTTAATTGTGGCTCATGGAGGAAGAGGTGGAAGAGGTAATGCAGCCTTTAAGAGTCACACGAATAATGCGCCTAGAATAAGTGAGCTTGGGGAACCAGGGGAAGAAAAAGTTTTAAAAGTAGAACTTAAAATGCTCGCGGATGTTGGTTTAGTAGGACTACCTAGTGTTGGTAAATCAACAATTCTAAGTATGATTAGTAAAGCTACACCTAAAATTGCAAGTTATCATTTTACTACTTTAAATCCTAATTTAGGAGTAGTTAAATTAAAAGATAGTCGTAGTTTTGTTATGGCAGATCTACCGGGATTAATTGAAGGTGCAAGTGAAGGAGTAGGCTTAGGCTATAAATTTTTAAGACATGCCATGCGGACAAAAATAATTGCTCATGTTGTTGATATGAGTGCTGAAGAAAATCGTGATCCTATAGAAGATTATTTAACAATAAGAAATGAAATTAGTAAATATAGTTCTAAATTAGCCAATAAAAAAGAAATTGTTATAGCTAGTAAAATGGATTTACCAAAGGCTAAACAAAATTTACAAAAATTTAAAGATAAATTTAAAGATTTAGATATAATTGAAGTTAGTGCAGTTGATAATATAGGTTTTGATAAATTAATGCTTTTTTTAGCGGATTTATTAGATTCTCTTGCAAATTATGAAGAAGATATAGAAGAAACGGAAAGTCATGTTGTTTATAAGTTTGAAAATGAAAAACCTTTTAAAATTCATAAAGAAGGGGATATATGGGTTTTAGAAGGTAAAGAATTAGAAAAGTTATTTAAAATGACTAAGTTTAATGAAGATGATGCTGTTATAAGATTTGCTCGTATTTTAAAGGGAATGGGAGTAGAAGAAGAATTAGAAAGATTAGGAGCTAAAAGGGGAGATAGTGTAGCTATTTGTGATTATATCTTTGAATTTAAAGAATAAAAAAAAGATTATTCATCTTCTTTAAATATTAAAGTACTACCTATTTTAATTTTTTGAGTACTATTTTTAGGCATTTCTAAGATATTTGTACTTTTAGAGGAGTTATTAATTTTAATAACTCTATTTTTATCTAAGTTTTCATATTTATAAATTACTTCATTATTAATATTTAAACCGATAATATCAATATTTTCTTTCATAAAATAAGTATGAATAGAGTTACATTTAGGTATTAATAAACCATAGTCAATATTTTTTTTACCAATTAGACCAGTTAAACGTTTATAAAAATTGTTTGCAACTTCAATTCTATATTTATTTTTATTTATTTCTAAATACAATTAAATCACCTATAATAATAATATCATAAATAATTAAAAAATATGCTATTTTTTTAAGATAAATTAAAGATGAATAAATTGACTTTTAGGTCTTTTTAGTATATGATTATTATGATAGGGTGATTACTATGAGAAAAGGACAAGCATTAGTAGAATATATTTTAATTATTGCACTTATTAGTGTGGTGGCAATCGCTCTAGTTAAATATTTTGGAGGTTATTTAAAAGATGCGATAACTAAAACATCTTGTTCAATGTTAGACCAAGAATATATTGCAGGTGCCAAACCTGGTGAAGGTATTTGTAAGGAATATGAAGAATAAAGGATTTAAAATGAAAAAAGGACAAGCTTTGGTAGAGTTTATTATTATTTTACCCGTATTTCTATTTTTATTATTATGTATGATTGATATAGGAAGAATTATGTATACTAAAATAAATTTAGAAAATAAGATTAGTGATGTAGTTAATTTATATCAAGAAGGAACTTCTAAAGAAGATATTGCTCAAGAATTAAAATTAGATATTAAATGGGAAGATAATAATGAAATGGAAGATGTTTATTTAGTTAAAGAATTAGATATTATAACGCCAGGATTAAATTTAGTTTTTGGCAAACAATATAAAATTGAAGTAAAGAGGAGTATTTTAAATGATGCTTAATCATCGAGGACAAAGTTTAGTTTTATTTATCATAGTTATACCTCTTATAATTGGTTTAGTTGCTTTAATCGTGGATTTAGGTTTAATGACAAGCAAGAAAGTTAAGTTAAATGAAGTAACAAGAGAGATTTTAAAAGAAGTAATTACTAAAGATAATTATGAAGAATTAATTAAAAAATTATATCAAGAAAATGATATTGATATAGATAATTTAGAAATTGTTAAAAATGATTATTTAAGAATTAAAAATGAAATAGATGTTGATAGTATATTTGGAAAAATTATAGGTTTAAAAAAATATACTATTAAAGTTGATTTAAAAGCAAGTTATCAAAATGGCAAAATAAAGATTGAATAAAAAGGGATGTGTTAAAATGAATACGAAAGGGATATCAATTTGTATTACTTCGGCTAAGGGAGGAGTTGGTAAGACTATTACCACCCTTAATTTGGCAGGTTTATATGAAGTATTACAAAAAAAAGTTTTAATAATTGATTTTGATTTAGCGGGTGGAGGTATTGCCGCGGCTTTAAATCTGGCCTTTAATAAAAGTATTTATAATTTAGTATTAGATTATACAAATAATCAATATAAGAATTTTAAAGATTATGTTGTTAAATATGATAATTATATTGATGTTTTAGCAAGTCCTAAAGATCCTAGAGAATCAGGAAAGATAGATCCTAAATATATAGAATTAATTTTAGATAAAGCTGTTAATAATTATGATATAGTTTTAATAGATACTAATCATGTTTTAGATGAATTTAATATATCAACAATGGATTTAGTAGATAAATTATTATTATTAGTAACTAATGATCCTTTAGATATTAAAAATATGCGTAATTTAATTGCAATATTAAAAGATGTAAATTATCAAAATTATAAAGTTATTTTAAATGAAAGTGTATTACCTTTTAAAAAATATTTTAGTTTATATGATATAAAAAATATTATAAGAACAAATATAGATTATGTTATTTCAAAAAATTTTTATTTAAAAAATATAGATACGATTGTTATGAATGGAAAAATTATTACTTTAGATAGTAAAGCTCCAAATGTATTTTCAAAAGATTATACAACACTTATGCAATTAATCACGGATTTGTATAATGAGGAGGTTAAATAATGAGACAAAGTTTAAGAGATGCTTTTGATATAAAAGTTAATAAACGAAAAGCTAATATAATAAATGATTATGAAATATTTAAAGATAAAGAATTACTTGATAAATTAAGAACGGAAATTGTAGAAAATTTAGTTGATAATAAAATACCTCAAGATACATCTATAAGTAATTGGATTAATGAAGAAATTGATAGAACTGTGGAAGGATATGATTTATCTAATTTAGAGAGAAGTCATTTATATAATTTAATTGATAATGAAATAAATGGATATGGACCTATTTCAGAATTATTAGAAGATGATAATATAACGGAAATAATGGTTAATTCACCAAATGAAATATATATAGAAATAGATGGAGTTTTAACTAAAGATGAAAGTGTATCATTTATTAATGATGAACATATAATTAGAACTATTCAAAGATTAATTGCCCCTTTAGGTAGAACAATAGATGCAAATAATCCTATGGTTGATTCAAGACTTTTAAATGGAGCAAGAATTAATGCAGTAATACCACCTTTATCTACTAAAGGACCAGTTATAACAATTAGAAAGTTTAAAGAATCAATGTCTAATATTGAGGAATTAATTAGAATTGGAACACTTACACCTTATATGGCGAGATTTTTAGATGCGGCAGTAAGAGGAAAGTGCAACATGATTGTCTGTGGAGGAACTGGTTCAGGGAAAACAACTCTTTTAAATATTTTAAGTAGTTTTATTGGGGAACATGAGCGAATTATAACCATTGAAGATGCGGCGGAATTAAAACTTAATCAAAGTCATGTTATATCTTTAGAAACAAGAACCACTAACTATGAAGAAAATGGGGAAGTTACAATTAGAGATTTAGTTATTAATTCTTTAAGAATGCGACCTGATCGAATTATCGTGGGGGAAGTTCGGGGTAAAGAAGCTTTTGATATGTTGCAAGCTATGAATACAGGACATGATGGATCACTTACAACAATGCATGCGAATGGGCCAATTGATGCTTTAAATAGACTAGAAACTATGGTTTTAATGGGTGGTTTTGATATTCCAATTAAAGCTGTTCGAGAATATATTATGAGTGCCATAGACTTAATTATTAATATTGAAAGAATGAGTGATGGTAAAAGAAAAGTTACAAGT
>CANROL010000008.1 GCA_947632255.1 uncultured Bacilli bacterium | reverse complement strand
GATTTTATATTAAAATTTCCATTTTAATATCTTTTTCTTAAGTGTAACTAGTTTTCCATAAAACTTTTCACACTATCCCAAATGGAAATAAATATTCTATATCACATGCTTTCTTCGCATAGTGCGCTAGTTTCTCATGATCATGATATCTTAATTTATCTTCAGGTATACCTAATGACATAAAATATTTTTTTGCATATTCTTTAAAATATTCATATATTTCTTCATCATTTCCTGGCTTACAAAAAACTTGATATTCCATTTGTTCAAATTCTATTGTTCTAAAAGTAAAATTACCTGGTGTTATTTCATTTCGAAATGCTTTTCCAATTTGACCTATGGCAAATGGTAAATTACTTCTAGTTGTTCTTTTAACATTTAAATAATTTACATACTCTCCTTGAGCATTTTCTGGTCTTAAATAGACTACACTTTTATCATCTTTTATTACACCACGATTAGTTTCAAACATTAAATTAAAATCTCTTATTTCCGTAAAATTAGACTTACCACATTTTGGACATGGTATTTTATTGTTTTTTATATATTCATTCATTTGGGTTTTGGTCATTCCATCAGCATGGGCTTCAGGATTAAAATTATCTATTAGGTTATCGGCTCTATGTCTTGTCTTACATTCTTTGCAATCCACTAATGGGTCGGAAAATGAGCTTATATGGCCTGATGCTTCCCATACTTTAGGGTTCATTAAAATATCAGCATCTATTTCATAAGCATTTCTTTTTTTTCTTATAAAATAATTTCGCCATGAATCTTTGATATTATTCTTTAATCTAGCTCCTAAAGGACCATAATCCCATGTATTAGCTAAGCCTCCATATATTTCACTTCCTTGAAAGATAAATCCATATTGTTTACAAATATTAACCAATTCTTCCATTGTTAAATCTTTTTTCATTTTTTCATCTCCTTTTAATTTAGTTACTATAATAATTTTTCAGTTAGTATTATACTACTTTTATCTTAATTTTAATAGTATTATAAGAATTTTATATGAGAAATATTTTTTTATTATTATTGTAATTTTGAAAAAAAATATTAAAAAATGACAGTTAATATTAATTAGCTGTCAAATTTATTTTTTTGTTTTTTATATTTAATATGTTAATAATTTTCTAATAAGCTATCAATATCAATACCGAAGCCAGATAAGATATTTCTTATTTTTTCGGCAGCATTGCTTAATTCAGTTTCAGTTATAGAGTCAGCATCTACGGCATCACTTGTATTAACGCTGGTAAATGTTCCTTTTTTAAGATTTAGATGAGCGTTATCTATATTAATATTATAAACTTCCCCTTCTTTATTTTTCATTTTTAAATCAAAATCTAAGGAAATTTCATTGGCAGTATTGGTAATATTTTTTAAATTAAAGCTTACTTCAACTTCAGGTGATTTAAAGCTTAGATTACCTGATCCATTTTTATTAATATCCATCGTAAATTCTGCTTCTTCATCTTTTAGGCTAAATGAAAAACTATTGCTTTTTTCTTCTAAATTTAAGGTTACCCCTTCATTTTCCATTTTAATTTTTAATAAATCATCAATATTTGTTAAATTAATTACTTTTTCTTCAGCATCAACTAAGTAAATATTAGCGCCAATTAATTTATTTTTATATATATAAGTTACAATATCAAAGTTTTCACCAGCTTCATTTTCATCAATATCTAAAGAAGAAAATATTTCACTTAATTCGGTATCATTTTTAAGAGCTTCTTTAATTAAAGATTTTGTTCTTTTTTGGTTTTCTTCATCCATATGATATGTAATTGTAGTAACATTATAATCTTTACCTTCTAAATTTATTGTTTCGTTTACAGTGGTAAATTTATTTTCATCTAAAGTATTAATAACTATATCTTTTAATTTTTGAATTATTTCAAGATTAAATACTTCTTTTTCAGTAGGTAATTCTATTTTATTTAAAGCTTCATCAATACTCGTAAATATATCTTGTTCCCCTAGATAAATTGGTTTAGTAAAGATATCTTTACATTCTAAATAACCTTTGTTATTAATAAATGTTATTAAAGCACTTAAGTTAGTAGTATTTTTACTTAAACCCGCCTTTACGGAAACAATTTTATTTTTATAGTCTAAACCACCCATTAAATCTAATTTAAAACCATTTAATATTTCAGCATCAGGTATATCTGTATTTAAAGTTATGCTGCCATCTAATGAAAAACTATCATTAAAAATATCAAGAGAAAAACTATTTTTAAACATATCTTCAATAGTTGTATATGCGCTGTTTAAACTATCTTTATATAGTTGAACAGAATTAATGGTATTATTACTGTTGTTATGCTTTTGATAAATATAATAAACTCCTCCACCAATTAACGCGATTAAAAGTAATATTATAACAATTAAAAGACCTTTAGAGCTTTTTGCCTTGGGAGGTTGGTCATTAAAATTATTTGGCTCCATTCTAGTGTTTAAATTATCCATATTTGCGTTTTCATTCATTTTTACTTCACCCTTCTAACTACAAAAACCGACAAATTTTGTTATTATTAATATACACCAATTGCAGTATTTTTTCAAGAGTTGTAATAAATAAAATTTGGCGTTTTTTTCTTATCTTTTTTAGTAATATAATTTTGATTTTGAACATTAATACTATTTTTATTTGTATAATCTCATTTTGCTTCTTGAATTAAAGGTTTAATTATATATGTAGATATATATTGCCTAGATTTATATTCAAAAATTCACGAATTTCTTTTGCTGTTTTTGGTTCTATACAATAATTTAATAACATTTTATAATTATCAATTGTAGTTTGTTGTCCACTTTCTTGTCTAGTTTGTTGTCCACTTTCTTGTCCACTAAATATTACTTAATGCTTTCATAAAATTCGAGTTCTGGAAATTTTCTATTTAATTATGTTTGTTAAAAATATTTTTGTAGCATATCTATTTAAATAGTGTTATAATAGGTTATGCAAGTGGAGGTGGACTCATGAAAACTATTAAGAAGAACTTACCTGAGGGTGTTAAAAAACAATTTGGAAGAGTTAAAGGTGTTAAAGTTAGATTTATCAATAAAAACTTAGATAAAAAGAAAGCTAGTAATTAAGGTAATTGCTAGTTTTCTTTTGTTCACGTAGTTTTTTAGCAAAGTATTCAGTTAAATTAGGATTACGGGCTAAAAGAGGGCCAATCAGTGATGTAACATAAAGATTATGATATTTAAAGCCTTCAAATGGTGAAAAATCATTACCATTGGGATTATCTAAATTAAAAATTATATTATTTAAGTTTTTGATTAAATATTCTGTATTTTGAAATCCCCGGATCATACCATTACATAAAGAAGATGTTCCTATAATATCGGCAACAATTCTAGAATCAGGAATTAATACTTCATATAAACCTAAAAAGTCAAATATACTAAGAGCATTACCTGTAATTAGAAAAAATTTATCTTGATTTAGATAGTTTAATATTTCTTCTTTGTATATTTTTAAACGTTCTTTAGCTTTTCTTAAAAATATTGGACGGCCACTTCCTATATATAAAAAATCATATTGGTTAAAATCAATGGGATCAGATTCATTTATATTAGTAACATTTACTTGAACACTATATTTTTCTAAAGCATATTTTAAAGCTTTAATATTACCATTTTCCCCATATAAATTTAATTCATTAGGATATAAATGGCCAACATTAATAGTTATCATTTTTCCTCCTTAAAGGCATCTTTAAAAATTGAAACATAATCAAAGTTTAATATACCATATATACATGATGCTTCATCACTCATAACTAAATCCTTTATAACATAGGGATTATTATCAGTTATTATTTTATCTTCACTTATACCTGCCAGCAACAAACGTTTTTTTAAGTTATCTTTGTCAGGACCACAGCAATAAAAATTAAAAACATTATCTTTATTTAATAATTCAAATTCAATATCATATAACCAAGATACATCATAATGTTTATAACGACGAGATATTTCTTGCCATCCTAAAACAATAGATTTGGTACTAGGATCTTGAATTGTTCTAAAAATAGCTTGATTATAAGTTGTAGCATTCTCAGCTTTACAACTAAGAGGATAAAAAGTCTTATCATGACTAACAAAACTAGTATTATGTATTTTATTTATTTCATTAAAAGCATTAATAATATGTTTATGAGAAATATTTAAAGATCTTAAAGTGGCATAAGCACATAAAGTGTTATAAGCATGATATAAAAGATATCCCCCGATTAAAACTTCTTCATAATTTATTTTCATAGTTCCTTTTTCTAAATCTAAATTAGTACCTATTATATTAGGTTTATAATATTTAAAATCACAATTAGGACATGAATATTTACCTAAAGTTTCAAAATTATAATAATCATATTCTAAGCGAGTAAAACAATTAGGACAATAATAAGTATTTAAATTTTCAAAGATTTGTTTTTCATAACTATATTTATTTTTAGCTAAACTATAATAAACAATTTTATTTTTAAATTCTAATTCAAATTTTCTTAAATATGGTTCATCAATATTAGTAATAATTGTTGTATAGCTAAGTAATCTTTTAGTGATAGCAGTATATATTTCATCAATATCATGTTGTCTTGGGGGTTGATCTTTAGTTAGATTAGTTACAACTAAATGCGTAGGACATATAGCCGTGGATATTTTTTTGACATATCTTTCATCACATTCTAAAACTAAATAATCAGCATTTACTTTACCACATAAATTAGTTTTAGCTAATATACTTGTTGCTATACCCCATTCAAGATTAGAACCACTGGCATTATGGCAAACACGATAATTTTCTTTTCTTAAAGTTTTGGCTATTAATTTGGTAGTTGAACCTTTACCTGATGAACCCGTAATTAAAATTTTATTTGATGGATATTTTAATTGATATAATAATTTATGATCTAATTTTAAAGCAATTTTACCAGGTAAGGAACTACCTCTTTTAAAGATTTTACCAATTAAAATAAATATTTTTCCTATTAATATAGCTATATATTTCATAAATTACCTCATATTTCTAATATCATTTTAGCATTTTTTAGATTATTTTTAAAGTATATTATGGGCAAAAGTATAATTTTTGAATATATTAAATTGACAAGATTATTTTTTTAAAGTAAGATTAATTTTAAGGAGTAAGATATTTATGTGTGGAATTGTAGGATATATTGGTAATAAAAATAGTTCATCGATACTTATTAAAGGATTAGAAGCTTTAGAATATCGAGGATATGATTCAGCTGGTATTGCTTTAATAGATAATGATAAAATAAAAGTTTATAAAGAAAAAGGACGTGTAAAAGAAATTAGAAATAATAATGATATTGATATAGATAGTCATATTGGTATTGCGCATACAAGATGGGCTACTCATGGTATGCCTAGTAAAGAAAATGCCCACCCTCATTTAGATAATTCAGGTTTATTTGGTGTAGTTCACAATGGAATAATTGAAAATTATGGCGAATTAAAGGAGTTTTTGCAGAATAAAGGTTATGAATTTAAATCAGAAACAGATACAGAAGTAATACCTAATTTAATTCATTATTATTATAATATTAAAAAAGATGTTAAAGAAGCTTTTAATATGGCCGTTAGTGAATTAAAAGGAAGTTATGCTATATTATTAATATCACCTTTAATTAAAGGTATTTATGTAGCTAAATTAAGTAGTCCCCTGGTGATTGGAAAAGGTTGTAAAGAAAACTTTATTGCTTCAGATATTCCAGCAATATTGGAATATACAAAAGAATTTTATTTTTTAGAAGATAGAGAAATAGCTTTAGTGGGAGATGATAAAATTACTTTTTATAATAGTAAATTAGAAGAAATTAATAAAGATATTAAAGTTATTGAATGGGATAAAACGGCCGCGGATAAAAATGGTTATGATGATTATATGTTAAAGGAAATATATGATGAACCTAGAGCGGTTAAAGAGACTTTGGCAGGAAGAATTAGAAAAGATGAAAAGATTAATTTTCCCAACCTTAATATTACTAAAGAACAATTAAACACTATTAATAAAATCTATATTGTAGCTTGTGGAACAGCGATGCATGCCGGTTTAGTTGGAAAAAAAGCCCTTGAGGAATTAACAAATATTTTAACCATCGTAGAAGTAGCTAGTGAATTTAGATATAATAAACATATTATTGATCATAATACTTTGTGTATATTTGTTAGTCAATCGGGGGAAACAGCCGACACAATTGCTGCCTTAAAATTAGCACGAGATAAAGGAGCCATAACTATTGCCATAACTAATGTTATTGGTTCTTCAATAACTAGAGAAGCACTTTATACAATATTAACTCATGCAGGACCAGAGATTGCAGTGGCATCCACCAAAGCTTATGTTTCACAAGTGGTGGCGTTAATTAGTTTAGCTATTTATTTTAAAGAAATAATAGATGATAAAAAGGAATTAGATAATTTAAAAGAACAATTATTAGAACTACCTAATTTGATTGATAAATTACTTGATGATACGACTAAATATCAACAAATAGCAAAAGAAATTTATCAAGAAAAAGATATATTTTATATTGGTCGAGGAAACGATTATAATATAGCTTTAGAAGGATCTTTAAAATTAAAAGAAATATCATATATTCATAGTGAAGCATATCCCGCGGGTGAATTAAAACATGGGCCTATTGCTTTAATCGAAGAAAATACAACAGTCTTTGGTATTATTACTAATGAAGATATTGCCGAGAAAACATTTAGTAATTTACAAGAAGTAATATCTCGAGGGGCAAAAGTTATTTTAGTTAGTAATTTAGAAGTTACTAACAAAAAAATGAATATTATTAATATACCTCAAGTTGATAATCTATTAGCTCCTGTGGTGGCTATTATACCTTTACAAATTATTGCTTATTATATAGCTAAAGAAAAAGGAATTGATGTTGATAAGCCTCGAAATTTAGCTAAATCAGTAACAGTTGAATAAAATAATAAACACTTTAAAAGCAATTTTAAAGTGTTTTTTATTTTATTAAATTCGACAAAAGATAACTATTTTAGATAATTTAATTTTTGTAAAGCATAATAAGCAAATGGTGATAATTGATCTTTTTCTAAATCATTAATATTAAACCATTCAGCACCTTCTGAATCTAAACCATCAGCTTCGTTTTTTAAATTTAATTCTTGGGTATCAACAATATATAATATGCCAATATGATGAAGGTCTTCCCAAAGATTAGGCTCCATCTCCCATTTAATATTTGTTGCCGTAACATCAAATAATTCATAATCTGTAATATTAATGCCAGCTTCTTCCCTAATTTCTCGTTTTAAAGTTTCCGTTGGAAGTTCAGTATGCTCTATTCCACCTCCTGGTAAATCAAGCTTTCCTTTATAACCCCCTCTTGCTTTTTTAATTAAAGCAATTTTTTCATCTTTGATTATAATACCATAAGAACCAACATGAGTTTTAATAATAGTTTCCATAGAATCTTCCTTTCTAATATATCTTAATTTTAACACATTAATATTAATAAGACAAAATATTTAAAAAAATTAATAATAGAACTATAATTCGACAAATTTCACGTATTTAGAGTGTTATAGTAGGAAACAATTTCTTTTTTAAGAAATTTAGAAAGGAGGAGGTCTTTATGCCAACTATAGTATTAAATGAGGCTTTATATAGTGATTTATTATTTAAAGAAGCCCTAACCCATCATGATAATCGAAAAGTATTAATTGATTTTTTAGCTACGATGACAGAATTTTCAAAAGAATATTTAGAAAGTGTAGATATGGATGTTCGTTATGAAAGTCCTCTTACAAAAACTAAATTAAAAGATAAAAGCTTTAGAAGTGATATTATTATTAAATTTGATAATTATATTATTAATCTAGAAAGTTATAGTTATTTTGATGAATTATCACTTGCTAAATCATTAAGCTATATTTTTCGTATTTATTCAACATCTTTAGATAGAGGAAATACTTATGAAAAGCAAGAAAGTATTATTCAAATTAATATAGTTGATAATGTTAAAGCAAATATTTCTTCGCGACTACTTAATACTTATGCCATAATAAATACAGAAGATTTAAATGAGCGATTATTAAGTGATAAATTAATAATTAAATTTTATAGGCTTGACAAAATAAGTAGTAATTCATATAATGTTAGTGAAAAAGAACTTAAATGGGTTAAGTTTATGAAAGCTAAAAACCATGAAGAAAGATTAGAAGTAGCAAAAGGAAGTGAAGTGCTAATGGAATTTAATGATTGGCTAGAAGATTATTTAAATGATGAAGAAACTCAAAAAAGATATAGTGAGCTTGATGCTATGATCAATCGAAATACTGGTTATTTCTTTGGTGAAAAAGATGGTGTTAAAAATAATCAAATTGCTACTGCAAAGGAAATGCTAAAAAGAAATATGTCTATAGAATTAATAAGTGATATTACGAAATTATCTAAAGATGACATATTAGCTTTAATTGAAAAATAAAGCATATTAAAAGTGATGGATTTAAACCACCACTTTTAATAATTCAATCTTTTATTAATTTACAATATACCGCTCTTTAATTTTTTAATTAACTTCCACACTTGAACCACCAGAATCCACAGCTGGTTGAGTAACTACTCCACTAGACTCTACTATATATGGATTAGTAGAACTACCAGGATCACCTGAACCAGAGCCTACAGATAATGAGATGTTAGATTTTAGATAGACAGATGGACGGGCGCCATACCCGTAGTCCGCACTATCGCGGATCACGTAGCCACTGTTGAACACATAAAGCACGTTGCTCGTATTGGACGAACTAGGAGCCAACGTCCACGTTTTATTCCTATTAAATAGCCAGTCTTTGTCAGAACAACCAGAACCAGCATAATCAAATAAAGTTATAGTCCTTTTACATGTATTATTTAAGGCAGCATAGCCATAATCACTTGCACTCATTAAGCCTACTTTATATTTATTAGTCGTTTTAGACTTTGTTTCATTTGTATATACTGCTTCTGCTGTTTGTTTATAATCTGATGCTCCTATATTCCATTTGACACTGGCTATTTTATCTTTTTCACCTATTGTATTTAGATATGTATCATTTAAATATGTATTTAATGTAGCTGGTCTTTCCCAATTATTAGAATCCGATTCATCCCATGCCTTTTCTTCACTTTCGGTTCTAATTATTTTGATTAACTGTTCTGGTCCATCTTCTGATTCAACTTCAAATATTCCAATTATACGCCATTCTTCATTATTAAATCTTACATAGTTATTAGGATCCGTTCCTTCAAAGCGATAACCATTTTCATTAACTAAACAATTCTTAGCTTGTTCTTCTGTTATTGTTTCTGCTGGTTCTACGCAAACATGTTTTGCTATTAAAGTTGCCGCAGTAAGTTTTTCTTCTTGAAAATATAATATACATTTGCTTCTTTTTGATAAATCACTTATTACATGTTCACCTTTACTATTTGTATATACCTTCCCTTTTATTTTTTCATTATCATCATCGACAAAACAATAACTTTTATCTTGATTTATTGAATAGCCTTCACTTGGCATAGCATTCACTTCTGTATAACATGCATCACTATTTGGATCTTCACAACCTTCTTTTTGCTCATACATCGCCATCATCTTAAAATCATATGGGGTATAATTTATTACTCCATCTACTATTGTTACATGATCTGTTGAAGTAAACTCAGCATGACTTACAAATATAGTTATTACAAGTATTAGACTAGTTATTATGAAAGTTGGTATTAATAGTTTCTTTTTATCAAAAGATTTTAATGTTACAAACTTCATATATTAACCACCCCTTTAGTTAATATATTTATTCTATTAACAACCCCCCCCCAGACGTAAGTTTGTTCCATTTTTATCTCTCCTATTCTTTATATTTTTTATTTATTTTTTCTTTACTTTATAGTTAAATTATATATTAAATTAATCTAATAATCAAGTTATATATAAATTATTTTTAAAAAAATAGACTTTTTTAATGTCAAAACCCATCCATTTCGAGTAAACTATAGTAGATACATAAAGGAGGTATAAATATGTATTATTATGGAAATAATGGCTACTATGGTGGCGGTTATGGCTATGGAGGCGGATGTCAACCTTGCCAAGGCGGAGGTGGATACGCTGGATACACAAGTGGCTATGGCTTAGGTGCCGCTATTTGGATTGTCTTATTTATTTTACTTGTCATAATCATTGGTGCTGGATGGAGCTTTGGTAACAATAATAATAACTAGGAAGTACCCCTTCCTTTTTATTTGAATTTTTTCTTAAAGTATGATAAAATATAACTTGTTTTGGGAGTGATAACATGAATCTACCCGATTTAATTATTTTAGATGAGAAAGAAAAAATATTAAGAGAAAAAAGCACTGAAGTTAAATTTCCCTTAAGTGCTGAAGATAAAAAACATATTGAAGATATGTGTACCTATTTAAAAATGAGTCAAATAGAAGAATACAGTGAAAAATACGACCTTAGAGCGGGCATGGGACTAGCTTATGTCCAAACTGGTATAAAAAAAAGAATCTTCGTTATTGTTGAAGACTTAGAAGATGGCAATTTTAAAAATTATGTTGTGATAAACCCTGAAATAATCAGCCATAGTGAAGAACAAATCTATGTTGGTGAAGGTGAAGGTTGCTTAAGTGTTAATCGTGAAGTTGAAGGTATTGTTCCAAGATATGCTCGTATAACTGTTAAAGCTCAAGATATTGATGGCAACCCTTATACTATTCGCGTTCGTGAAGATATTGCTGTTGCTTTTCAACATGAAATAGACCACTTAAACGGTATTTTATTTGTTGATCGTATTGATAAAAAAAATCCTTATAAAAATATTGAAAATTATCGTGAAATATAGCAAGCTAATCTAGCTTGCTTTTAATATCTCTAAAAACCTATCTTCTTTCTTTAAATCATTAGAAGTATCAATAAACTTTAAAGAATAATTAGACTCTTCTAAATTAATTTCTTGAGTAACCTTTTTTAATTGTTTTACAACTCCCTTAGAACCATCAAAAAAATTAACATTACCTAAAACATCTTTTATTTCTTTTTTAATTAAAGGATAATGAGTACACCCTAAAACTACATTACTAACACCCAAAAATTGTTTTAAATTATCATTTAAATATTTAACAATCTCTTCTTGTTTATTATTTTCAATTAAATTAGCTAAACCATTACATTCATATATTACTGTATTATGATTATCATATTTATGATATAATTCTTTAAAATTATTTGAATTAAGTGTTCCTTTCGTCCCTAAAATTAAAGTCTTACCTGAATAATTATAATCATAAACCATTTTATACGCTGGTTCTATGGCAATAATAGGTATATCATATCTATCTCTTAAATATTCTTTACATATCGTACTCGCGGTATTACACGCAATAACTATTATTTTACAACCTTGATTAATTAAATATTTAACTATATTAGAAGTGATCATTTCTAATTCTTGCCTACTTTTTTCCCCATAAGGATTATTATAAGAATCACTATAATATATATATTTATAATTAGGAAGTTCTTTTTTAATTTCTTTAAAAACTGTAACTCCTCCAATACCTGAATCAAAAATTCCAATCATTTTTATCACCAACTTAATTGTACTACTATGTAAAATTAAATGCAAATAAGTTATTAAAATATATATTTTTCTTATTATTTATAATATAATTTAATTGAGGTATATATGAAAATAGGTATTTTTACAGAAGTTTATGATCCTTTTATATCTGGTGTTGCTACCAGTGTTAAAATGTTAAAAACCGCTTTAGAAGAAATGCATCATGAAGTATATATTGTTACCCCTAATTTAAATAATAATAAATTCTTTTATGATAAAAAAAATAAAATCTTATATTTACCAGGCATAAATACTGGTATATGTAATACTAAATTAACTTCTATTTATTCTAAAAAAGCTTTTAAAATAATAAAATCATGGCATTTATATATAATCCACTCCCAAACAGAATTTAGTTTAGGTCTTTTTTCTCATGTAGTAAGTAAAAAATTAAATATTCCCACCGTTCATACTTATCATACTTTATATGAAGATTATGTTCATTATATTTTAAAAGGTCATTTTCATAAATTTATGCAAAAAATGGCTATTAAGTATACTAAATATTATTGTTCTAAATGTGATGAATTAATTGTTCCTACTATTAAAATAAAAGATTTATTTAATAATAAGTATCATATTTTAAAATATATTAATGTTATACCAACCGGAATAGATACTACTAAATTTAATTTAAATTCTAAAATAATTAAAGAAGTAAATAAATTAAAGAAAAAATATCATATTACTAAAGATGATTTTATAATTGGTACAGTAAATAGAATTGCCGAAGAAAAAAATTTAAAACAAGAATTAATTGCTTTTAAAGATTTAATTAAAATAAATTCTCATATAAAACTTATTATTGTTGGTGATTGTCCATATCTATCTCAGTTAAAAGAAATAATTACTAATTTAAATTTAACTAATAATGTTATTTTAACTGGTAAAGTTAAATATGAAAACATTCCTATTTATTATCATTTATTTGATGTTTTTACTTCTTTTTCCACGACGGAAACTCAAGGATTAACCATAATTGAAGCTCTAGCCTCAAGTCTTCCAGTAGTTTGTATTAATGATGATTCATTTAAAGAAATGATTACTCATAATTATAATGGTTACTTCTTTAATAACAATCAAGAATTTACTAAATATATTTTAAAATTAATAAATGAAACATCTAAATATTTAGAAATGAAAACAAATGCCAATAATAGTATTTATAAATATAGTAAAGAAGTATTTGCTAGTGAAATATTAAAAGTTTATCAAAAAGCCATTAATAAAAAAATTATGAACTAAAATCATAATTTTTTATTATTTATAAAAATTCTTTATAGAATCTAAAACTCTTGTTATATTACCATCATTAAATGGTTTATTTAAAACATCTACAATTGGATAAGTAAAAGCTTTTTTAATAGTTTCTTCAGTATCATCACCTGTTATAATAACTACGGGAATACTTGTAAATAAATTATTATCTTTCATATATTCTAATACTTCAAAACCATTTACATTAGGCATATTAAGATCTAATAATAAAGCATAAATATCATTATTTTCTAAAGCATTAATTGTTTCTTTACCATCACTTGCTTTAATTATTTGATAACTATTATTAATATATTTTTCAATAAAATTTTGCATAATACTTGAATCATCTGCGATTAAAATAGTTCTCGTATTATCACTATTATTAAAGTATTTATCTAATAAATCTTTAATTCTTTTAATAGTTTCTTCTAATTCTTGAAAATTATCATTAATATATGTAACATTATTTTCTTTACCAGCCATTTCATGTCTTAAAAATATTTCAGCATCATTCATAAAACCTAAATACTTAGCTTCACTTTTAGTACTATGGGCAAGTATTCCATAGTTAATATAATCTTGATTATCTTTATAATAAGCTAAATTAGTTAACTTTTCATCTAAAGAATCTCTAAATTCTTTTAACCCATCATTATAAGATTCTAAATCCCCCCAAAAATCTAAACTAGCTTTAACATCAACATTATAATTATTTAAAATATCCATATATCCTCCTATTTTAAAAACTTATCTAAAACTTTATTTAATAAATATCGATCTATTGGTTTTGATAAATAATCATCAAATCCCGCATTTTTATATTTTTCATCAGTTCCTTCTATCGCATCTGCAGTAAGTGCTACAACTGGTATATTAAATCCCGGAATTTCTTTTAATTTATTTAATGTTTCTACCCCATCCATCTTTGGCATCATAATATCCATTAAAATTAAATCAAATGTTTCTTTTTCCATTAAATCTAATGTTTCTTGCCCACTTTCCGCGGTAACAACATTAAAATTATAAGGTTTTAAAATATTTAAAGCCACTTTAATATTAATTTTAGAATCATCTACCACTAAAATCTTTTTACCAGGATGAAGATTATAATCAATTTCAATTTCTTCAGTATTACCTTCAGGTACTTCCATACTAATTATTTCTTGTTCTAAATAAACTCTAAAAGTTGAACCTTCATTATATTTACTAAAGACGTTTATTCTTCCCCCCATCATTTCCGCGAGACTTTTAGTTATAGCAAGCCCTAAACCTGTCCCTTCAATCGTGGTATTTCGATCTTCATCAATTCTTTCAAATTTATTAAATAATTTATCAATATTTTCTTTTTTAATACCCCGTCCTGTATCTTTAACAGATATATATAACAAACAAGTTTTAGTATCAAGTCTATTTATACAATTAACATTAAAACTTATTTCCCCTTTATCAGTATATTTCGCTGCATTAGTTAATAAATTTAACACAATTTGTTTTACTTTACTAACATCCCCTTTTAAAACTCCAGGTAAATCATCAGAATAAGTAAAATTAAAATCTATGGGTTTATTTTCAATTCTTGGTATAACTAATTTACATAAAGAATTAAATACTTCTCTTGGATTATATTCTTTAGGAATAATTTCCATTTTATTCGCTTCTATTTTTGATATATCTAAAATACCATTTACTATTTCAAGTAAATTATTAGAAGCATCAACTATATCTTTAGCAAATCCTTTAGTTTCTTCTGTTAAATCATCTCTATCTAACATACACTCACTAAAACCAACAATTGCATTAAGTGGTGTTCTAATCTCATGTGACATATTTGATAAGAAATCAGTTTTAGCTTTATTAGCTTTTTCCGCTTGTTCTTTAGCTAAATTAAGTTCCTCTATCATTCTAACATCAGGATTTTCAATAGTATTATACATTACATAAATAATAATTGATTCAAAGAATAACATTAAAGTTAAACGTGGATATATTTGTTGAATAATTATAACTATTGTTCCTAAAACTAAATAAACTAATAAAGGAATATACTCTTTTTTTGTAATTTGTTTAAAGTTTTTAATTAAGCAATAAAACATAATTAATACAAAAACAAAAGAGAAAATCCAATTAACAGTTACACCTAATCCATAAGAATAAGTACTTGTACCATCACTAAATATCTTAATTGGTAATAAAAATATAATAATCGCCAAAATGCTTGCAATAATTTTAGCTAAATTAGTAAATTTTTTATTTAGTTTAAATGTTAAATATATAATATAATAGGTAAAACTAAATCCCCATAAGAAGTAAAAAACACAATATAGCCTAGATATAATCATATTAATGATAGCATCTGGACCAAATGCTTTAAAAGTTATAAAGCCTAATACATCAATACCTAAACCAACTATAGTTAAAATTAACATGCTTGAAAATATTCGCAATGGTGTAGAACTAATATTTTTTTTCGAATTAAAAACAATTAAAACAATTAATAAGAATAGCAATGCTGAAAAAGAAAGTGCCACACTAAATAAACCCATATTTTATACCTCCATTATTTTTTCTCTCTTTGTAATTTTACATCCCCAGAATCTACTTTTGAATAATCAATATTATATTTAGCAATTAAATCTCTTTTTACTATTTTACCTCCAATATTTCTTGGAATACTTGGAACAAAGAACCATTCATAAGGAATAGAATTTTCATCTAAATTACGATAACATGCATCAATTAATAAATTTCTTATTTCATCTTCTTTGCCTACATATTCCGGTTTTAAAACTACAAACGCAACAGGAACTTCTTGTTCAGTTTTATGTTCTACTCCAAAAACAAAACTTTCTGTTACATATGGCATTGAACTAATAAATTCGTTAATTTTATTTGGATGAACATTAAAACCAAAACGCATAAAAGTATCAGAAATACGATCTTCAAAGAAGAAACTACCATCAGTATCACAATACATTAAATCTTTAGTATGAAGCCATACACGACCGTCTTTGTGTAACTTTAAAGCTTGTGATGTTTCTTCAGGTTTATTTAAATATTCTTGCATTAAAGTTGGACCAGTTACACAAGCTTCACCAACTTCGTTATAAGGAAGTTCTTCATCAGTTCCTGGTTTAAATATACCCATCGTTGTAAGTGGAAGAGGATAACCAATACCACCAAATCTATAATTTTTATGAACAGTTGCTCCTCCTAAACATTCAGTAGTTCCATAAGCTTGACGAGCATATATTTTATCCTTATTTAATTCTTTTTCAATTTCACTTGGTAATTTAGCACCACCAGAAATTCCATTTTTCATAGGTTTTAAAGTACCATTTTTAAACTCTTCACTACGAGCCATACAAATAAAATGAATAGGTCCACCCGTAAATTGAGCTGGATTAGTAGCTACCATTAATTCCGCAATTTTTTCCGTTACTAAATTAGGTATCATAATAACTTGAGCACCTAAAATAGCTTCATAATGCATAACTGAAAAACCATAAGCAATAGACTGTATTAATACATCAAGGATTTTATCACCATTTTCATAATCTATACCCGCTAATAAATGTTGTAAAGCTTGAGCATTTATACTTTCATTAGTAAATAATGAACCTTTAGGAACACCCGTTGTACCACTTGTACCTATTACAGCAGCAATAGATTCAGGTTTATAATATGGAGCATTTAACTTTTGCTTTTTGCCCTCTTTCATAAATTCATCCCATGTAATAATATTAGAATTAGCTGGAACAAGCATTTCCCCAAAAGGTTCTTTTTCACCTTTTAGTTTAGCCATAGTGTTAACAGCTTTCTTTAAGTATTGTGAAATCATACCTGTACCATCAGTCATAACAACAGTATGAATATGACAATCTTTTAATACTTGAGCATATTTTTCATAAAAGCCATTAAACATTACAACTTTATCAATATTATTTTCAATTAATATTTTTTCTAATTCCTTGGCAGGCAAACTAGGTAAAATAGGATAGCTTATACCACCTACATAATTTAAACCATAAATTGAACATCTTGATTCAGGAATATTAGGTAATATAATTGGTATGATTTCTTGCTCTTTTACATCTAAACTATTAAATGAAGCAGCAACTTTTTGAGAACTTTTTACATATGAATCATAACTAATTTTTAAACCACCTTTATAATCTTTTCCAGGAATGCATAAAGCAGTTTTTTTGCCATTTTTCTTAGTATACTTTTCTAACATTTGATAAATACTCATATGAATATCTAAATTATTTGCATCAAAAGGTGCATAATTTTTCATCCAAGGCTTATCAATACTTGCATAACCAGTTAAAACATTTTTAACATTTTCTAAGGCTTCCTTTTCAAATTTTAAATCATTATTGCTCATAACATAACCTCCCTTATTTTCACTTAAATTATATCATAATTTATCCAAAAATGATATATTAAATGTTACATAACAATATATTTCTAAATTTACTTTAACTATATCTTAATTTTTTCTATAAATCAATATTTCTCTTATCAAATTGTATCAAATATGATACAATATTTGTGGTGATATAAAATTATGAAATATGATCCTAGTTATGTTGACTATTCTTATGATGGAAAATATTTAAATGAACAATTTATTAAAGACTTTATTCGTTTTCGTAAAGAAAATAATCTAACTCAAGATTTATTTGCTCAATTTTCTAATATAAATAGAACTAAAATAGCTCGTATAGAAAATGGTAGTCATTCCCCTAGTATTCTTAGTTTATTAAATATTTTAGGCCCCATTGGTTATACAATTAAAATAGTAAAAGTAAATAACAAGAAAAATGAAAAATAAAATTTTTCATTAAAGAATTTCTACCGAAATTCTAAATAATGTGGTAATATATTATT